>NZ_JBFRDK010000285.1:0-4881 GCF_052113545.1 Paenibacillus sp. TAF43_2 | reverse complement strand
TTTCTTATGATGGCAATAGTGGTCTAGAGCGCGCCTTGCGAGAAGAATGGGATGTTATTTTATTGGATCTTATGCTGCCTGGCATGGACGGACTTGAGGTTTGCAGGCGTATTCGCGAATCAAAAGCAACACCTATTCTTATGCTGACAGCGAGAGACAGCGTTACGGACCGAGTGTCTGGCCTTGACAGCGGGGCGGACGATTATATCCCGAAACCGTTTGCGATTGAAGAGCTGCTTGCACGGCTTCGCGTTGTATTTAGGCGACAGGATATGATTGCATCAGATCAGCGTTCCATTTTGTCTTCTGGCGAGTTAAGTGTTGATTTAGACGCTAGAATCGTCAGCAGAGGCGAACAAATCATAGAGTTGACTAAGCGGGAATACGGATTGCTGCTTGCTTTCATGCAAAATCCGAACCGTGTCTTCTCACGGGAAACGCTGCTTGATACCGTATGGGGTTACGATGCGGCTGTCGATACGAATGTTGTTGATGTATATGTGAGATATTTGCGCAATAAGATAGATGTCCCCGGAGGAACGAGCTGCATTCAAACGCTGCGCGGTATTGGGTATGTGATGAAAAAATGAATAATTTGCGCGTAAGTTTCTCACGAATACCGATCAAGTGGAAGCTGACATTATGGTCGGCGCTGCTGTTATTTCTTTTATTTGCTGCGTACAATGCCGTTCAATATATGTTTGTAGAGAAGTGGATGAAGAAACAAGCAGAGACGGCTACACAGGAAGATATGCGGGAAGTATTAAACTATTTGTTAGAAAAGGAGTTCACTTTCGACGAATCGGAGCTGACTTCAATACGTAGCTTTCTTGAAAAAGTAAATGGTAAAAATCAGCTAATACGCGTGCTTGATGAAGATGGAGCACCGATCATGATTGTCTCCGATAATCTAACAGAGCAGTGGTTAAGTGCTTATCCTTCTTCGAGTTTAGCTGCCAAAGGGTCGTGGTTTCTTGACCAAAACCTGCTGCTTATGCGCAGCCCCTTAACGATCTTCTCGTTTAATGGAACAATCGAAATTGTGAAAAACATCGAGGATTTTGAGAAGCTTAGTTCAGCTTTTTTTCGAATTATGTTAATTTGCTGTGTCGGTGCCATTATTATAAGCRGCATCGGCGGAGGATTGCTGGCGCGTCAGCTGCTAAAGCCGCTTCAAGCGATGAATGTTGCCATGACCGGCGTAAAGCAGAAGGGTTTACAAGAAAGGGTTCAGCTAAACGAAAATAAAAATGATGAAATTGCAACGCTCATGAAGCTGTTTAATGAAATGATGGATCAGCTTGAGCGATCGTTCGGGCAACAGAAACAATTTGTAGAGGATGCTTCTCATGAGCTCAGAACCCCAATCGCCATTATTGAAGGTCATCTCGCACTGCTGCAGCGCTGGGGAAAGGATGACCCTGCAGTTCTGGAAGAGTCTTTGCATGCTTCGTCGCAGGAAATTGCTCGTCTGAAAGGACTTGTACAGGAACTGCTCGCATTGTCTCGTGCGGAGAAAGAGCCGGCTTACGGGAATGAGATGAGCAGCCATTCGAAGCAGAAGATGGAACAGCTTATTAGAAATATAGAGGTGCTTCATCCGGAGTTCACTTTTCATGCTGATTTGAGTCTTTTGTCAGACGTAAATCTATTTGTGTCTGAGCAGCATCTGGAGCAAATTATGCTCATCTTACTTGATAATGCAGTCAACTATTCGGGAGAAAGCCGAAAAATAGAGCTATGCTGCTTGTTAGGGGAAACGGATGCTGTCATTCAAGTCACAGATTTTGGCGTTGGCATATCTGATCAGGATTTACCGCTCGTTATGAATCGTTTTTACYGCGCAGACCGTTCGAGGAGCGGCACAAGCGGCGGTCATGGACTCGGGCTGGCGATTGCGAACCGTTTGGTGCAACGATATGACGGTAGTTTGCTTATTGAAAGTAAACTTCATCAAGGTACAACGGTTTCGGCTGTTTTTAAACGAGCTACCCGAAAATGAATGTCGGGTAGCTTTTTTTTATTTTCACAGCATTTTCTCATTTTAGTCGGTTACAATAGGAACTGTTGAGTTTGTGGTAATGATTTTCATTATCAAATTAAAAGTGGGAACGAGAGGTATGACAAAGATGAAAAAGAATTATATCGTAAGTGTCGTATTGTTAACGATGCTGACAGTGCTCGTATTAGCAGGTTGTGGAGCGAATAATGCAGGAAACGATAAGACGAATGCTTCTTCGCCATCGCCAGAGGCGAGCCCAGCAACGACTGAAGCAGCTGGTGGAAGTAATGATACGAGTAAGAATAACAGCAAAGAGCAAGTGGTAAACGTGTTTACAGCAAGACACTATGATGTTGACAGCCAGTTGTTTGATGCCTTTACGAAAGAAACAGGCATTAAAGTCAATGAAATTAAAGGTACAGCAGAAGAGCTCGTTGAACGCTTGAAGCGAGAAGGAGAAAGCTCAGAAGCAGATCTGTTCATTACAGTAGATGGCGGCGTTCTAAATTATGCGAAGCAAAATGAAGTGCTTCAACCGATACAATCCACAACGGTTGATAGCAATGTACCCGCAGAGCTGCGGGATAACGAAAACAATTGGGTTGGCATTGCAACCCGTGCACGCGTTATCGTTTATGCCAAAGATCGTGTAAAGTCGGAGCAGCTATCCACCTATGAAGATCTTGCTAGTGCTGCATGGAAAGGGAAAGTATTGGCGCGCTCGTCTGCCAGCCTTTATAATCAGTCGCTGCTTGCTTCATTCATCGAACTAAATGGAGAGCAAAAAGCTGAAGAATGGGCGAAGGGGATTGTAGCAAACTTTGCTCGTGATCCTGAAGGCGGAGATCGTGACCAAGCGAAAGCGGTCGTTGCTGGTCTAGGTGATGTTGCGATTATGAATACTTATTACGTTGGGCAAATGCTGAATTCGAAGGATGCGGAAGAGGTTAAGGTTGCAGAGAAAATTGGCGTATTCTTCCCGAACCAAGAAACGACAGGCACACATCTTAACATCAGCGGCGTAGGCTTTACTAAGCATGCTAAGAATAAAGATAACGCTGTTAAACTGATCGAATTCATGACAGGCAAGGATGGGCAAACGCTGTTAACGCAAGGAAGCTTCGAATTTCCTGTAAATGCTGCTGCAGAAAAGCCTGAGTTGTTAAAGGGCTGGGGTGACTTTAAAACACAGAAGCTGGATTTCTCCAAGCTGGGCGATCATAACAAAAAAGCTGTCGAGCTTCTGGCTAAGGCAGGCTGGAAATAATAATGATGGCTTCCATCTCTTTGCGAAATTTAAAGAGAATATTGAACGGCTGGGTTATATTGAGCGTAATAGGGGCCATCATGGCCCTTATTCCGTCTCTTTATATTTTTTTCGGTTTGTTTGACAAACCGAATGAAAACTGGCAGCAAATCAAAGAGTATATGCTGTTTGATTCAGTCGTTCAATCTTTCTATCTTGTCGTAGGAACGGTGTTTTTCTCCGTTATCATCGGCGTGTCGCTTGCATGGCTTGTTGCAGCCTATGATTTCCCGATGCGGAAGTTTTTTCACTTTGCATTTTTGCTGCCACTGGCAATTCCGCCATATATTGCAGCTTATACTTACGGTTCTATGCTGAGCTATACGGGCAGCATACAAGTTTTTATGCGAAATACGCTCGGCGTAACCCCTAATCAAGCTTATTTTGATATATTGTCCATGAAAGGCGCTATTTTCATATTTTCAATGTTTTTGTTTCCTTACATTTATTTGATGACCAAAACCTTTATGGAGAAGCAAAGCGCAGCTTTCATAGAAAACGCAAGATTGCTCGGCAAAGGGCAGCTTCATATCTTTTTTCGAATCGTATTGCCTTTGTCGCAGGGTGCAATTATCGGCGGAGCCAGCCTCGTCGCATTTGAGGTACTGAATGATTTTGGAGTAACAAAACATTTTGGCATTGCTTCGTTTACTGCAACAATTTTCAAAACATGGTTTGGTATGTACGATGTTGATTCTGCCCTAAAATTATCTGCACTCCTAATGAGCGCTATCATTGGTTTGTTTATTATGGAGAGACTGCTTCGCAGGCGAAAAATGTATCATTCCGCGACAAGCAAGCTTAATCCGCTTAAACGAAGGAAGTTATCCTATTTAGGGACAGCTGCTGCTATTTTTGTGAGCACGGTTATATTTGCCCTTTCGTTCGCTATTCCAGTAGTTCAGCTCCTCGTATGGGCGACATGGACATATCAAGATGTATTGAACAGCAAATTTGCGCAGCTCGTCTCAAACACGCTTTTGGTTTCCATTGTTGCGATTACCGTGTTGATGCTGCTTGCTGTTATTGTCGCAAATGTAAGCCGCAGCCTGAATCGATCGCTTTTGCCGCTTGCAGCAACGAAGCTAATTTTAATGGGCTACTCTATCCCGGGTGCTGTTTTGTCCATTGGCGTGCTTGCTTTGTTTATTTCCCTAGACCATCAATTAAGCGGCGTCTATTCATGGTTAGGTTTTGGATCGAGCAAGCTCGTGCTCAGCATGTCGCTCGTGATGCTTATTTTCGCCTATGTAATCCGCTTCCTTGGTGTAGGATTTAATGCGGTGGAAGCGGGATTTGATAAAATAGGCAATCGTTATTCTGAAGCTTCCAGAACGCTCGGCATAGGTATGACTGCGACTTTCTTCAAAGTGGACTTGCCATTAATAAAAGGATCCATAATAGCAGGCTTCCTGCTTACCTTTATGGAAATTATGAAGGAGCTGCCGCTGACGCTGCTGCTGCGCCCGTTTAATTTTGAGACGCTAGCGACAAAAGCCTATCAATATGCAAGCGATGAGCAAATTCATCAAGCTTCGGTACCGTCTTTATTCATAATCACGGTGGGAATGGC
>NZ_JBFRDK010000284.1:0-4987 GCF_052113545.1 Paenibacillus sp. TAF43_2 | reverse complement strand
GATATATATGGTGGCTGAATTATTCGGGAAAACTGGATGAATATTTGGATAGAAGCGTTTCCTATATCTATATGAGGGATTTAGGCAAAGCTTTGGATTCTCCAGAGACACAATTGAGAATTCAACGAGTGATTGCTGACGTCAAAAATCACTTTATTCAACCCTCTTCAACAAACGGGGGAGAGCAGCCTGATTTTATGACCTTGGCGGGGCTTTATCGGTGGGCACAGAAGGAAGGCATAGAAAACGCCATAATCTGGGTAATAAATAAACTAAAATCCGTATCCTCTAATATCCCAAAGGAAATGAGTTCCGAGCATGCGGTGCGCAAGCTGATCAAAATCATAATCGGCGTAATGCTGCATGTAATTGAAGAAATGGATGATCAAGTATTGCCTGCTGAACGTGCCCGTAGACTAGACGAAGCCGTCAGACTTGGTTACTCCTATGGACTAACCTATCCTTTTATCGACGATCTGCTTGATTCTGGTGTTCTAAAGTCTGAGGAGAAAGAACAATATTCCTATATGATCCGTACCTCACTTCTAAGCGGATCTGTTCCACAATTAGGTGAATGGTCCGGCAATAACTTTAAATTTGTCCAATACGTACACGCGGAGCTTAGTGACGCTTTTGAGTATATTAAGAAATATCAACGACCTGAAACACAACAAACCTTTTTCGAGCAATCCTACGTGTTTTTTCATTCTCAGGATTTGGACCGTGTCAAGGATCTAACGAATGTAACTTACACCAACAAAGACCTTTACCTGCCTATCATTTTAAAATCCTCATCTTCAAGGCTCATCGTCCGTTCCGTCATTAGCGCTTCATTGGATGAAGGCTTTGATAGTCGAATATTTTATTATGGGATTTATAATCAGCTGGCAGATGATTTAGCAGATATGTTTGATGATATGGAAGACGGGGCGGTAACACCCTATACCTATTATTTGAAATACCATGAGCAGCGCTCAGATCTAATCAATCCCTTTGAGTTATACTGGTCCGTCATCTCTTATTTAATTCACAGCGTATACGACTCCGATGCCAAAACCCGAGAAGTGATTCTTGATCGTGCCTTCAATGGTCTAAAGAGGTTGAAAGAACGTATAGGTACTGAGAAATATAACAAAATTATGGCGGTGTTTGCTTCAGGAGATCCAGTTTTCAATCGTCTTATCCAACATGTGGTTCAAAAAGCGGATGATGTGGATTTCTTCGATAAACTGCTCCGGGATCAGATGGTAACGGTGTTAAAAAGCAATCGCAGTGAAAAGGAACAATTCCTTTCAACTGTCAAAGCTGCTCGCGAGCAAATCAACAATCTATTGCCGATTCACAAAAGTAATGAAATACCTCCAATGAAAGAGCTGCTTATTGATGCTGCAAACTACAGTCTTGAAGGAGATGGCAAACGATTACGGCCAATATTGGCTTGGGTCATGGGTATAAATGAATATGGACTGCATGCTTCGACGATCGTGCCGCTTTTAAAATCATTAGAGTATATGCATACCGCGTCTTTAATCTTCGATGATCTCCCAACGCAGGATAATGCCTCTACTCGCAGAGGGCGTCCTACGCTGCACGAGGTGCATAATAGTGCCACCGCGGAATTAACCGGCCTATTCCTTACCCAGAAGGCGATTGAAGAGCAATCATCCCTTGAACAGTTTGACCCTAAAATCGTGCTTGCTTTAATGCAATATTCGTCCCAAAGAGCTGGAGATATGTGCATGGGGCAGGCGATGGATTTGCATTCCAAAGGAAAAGCATTAACATTGGAGCAGCTAAATATGATGTGCTTTTACAAAACCGGAATTGCATTTGAAGCTTCACTTGTAATGCCTGCTATTCTCGCTCAGGTTAAGCCTTCTGAGATTGCGATTCTGAAAAAGTACGCCTATCATGCAGGCATAGCCTTTCAAATTAAAGATGATTTACTCGATTCGGAAGGAGATTTACATTTACTCGGTAAACCTATTGGCCAGGATGTGGAGAACAACAACTCGACTTTTGTGACCATCCTTGGTCTAGATGGAGCTAGAAAAGAGATGTGGGAACACTTCTGCCTTGCAATGGAAGCATTAAAGGAGATGCCACGTAGTCCAGCTTTTCTAAAGCAACTGCTGAATTATATTATAAGTCGGGATTTTTAAATTACATTCGAACGCCTTGAGGAAGACTCGAGCGATCATGTTAGATAATGAGACAATTTGAATAAGCAAACAGCAGTCCATCGGTGACATATGGTCACTGTTGGACTGCTTTTACTTTTTAATGGTGTTTGAAGCAGTCTGCAAAAGTTGATGAGAATGAAGGGGAGAAGTAAAGTGAGCGAGGTTAATATGACTAATTACCAATTCATAAGTGACTATAAAGATATTTCAACCTACAAAGAAAGCTTTAATGAATTGGCTAAAATGGTATTTGGACTTGATTTCGAAAAATGGTATGAAAAAGGGGGCTGGAACGAAAATTATATATGTTATTCCTTTATCGATAAAGGTAAAGTCATTGCCAATGCCTCAGCAAGCAAAATGACGTTTATATGTAACAGTGAAGAGTACAAAGCCATTCAAATCGGTACCGTTATGACGCATCCCGACTATCGAAATCAAGGATTATCAGGCAAACTGATGAACCATATTATCGAGAAATATGAACAAGAATATGACTTTATCTACTTGTTCGCTAATGATTCGGTTCTAGACTATTATCCTAGATTTGGGTTTAGAAAAACGCAAGAAAGTAGTTTTACGCTAAACATTTCAGGTTTAGAATTAAAACCAGAAGCAATCCGTTCCTACCGCAAGCTACATACGAATAACGCCAATGATTATCGGTTGATGGAGCAGTTTGCTAAGGAAAGAATATCTGTATCCCCTATAATGGGTGTGAAAAACAATGAACATCTATTGCTGTTTTATTTTATCTTAGCATTCAATGATGCGATTTATTATGTCGAGGAAGTTGATGCCATTGTTATTTTTAAGCACGAGGATAAACAACTTCATCTTTATGATATCATCAGCGTTCAAAAAGTTGATTATGATGTTATTTTGAACAGCCTTGTTACTGCCGATACGGAGATTATTCATTTTTACTTTACACCCGATTACGATAATGAAAACATTCATGTCGAGTTATTAGCACAGAGTGAGGACACATTGTTTGTTCGTCCTTCATTTGAAGATAGAGCAGAACATATTTTGTTTCCATTAACTTCTCATTCATAATGAAACACTTTTTTCAAACATTATCAGTACAAGGTAAATATCATGCTCTACATCCTGCAGGAACAGCATAGGCCATCGTCTTCCATGTCAATCGTACAGGTCGTTTTGTCTTCTTGAGAATACAATATGGTGTATTCCAAAACAGGAAGGAGATAATTCTGTGAACCGTAACGATTATAATAACATGAGTAATAACATGAACATGGGTAGTAATATGGGTAGTAACATGGGAATGGTAGAAGGTGCGAATTCGGCTAACTTTTGTCCGGATTGTCCGACGCAAACGATTTATGATCCTCCAATTACGCAATATGAGGACATCTACCATCCGCAGCTTGTAAATGTTATTCAAAATATTGAAACGGTGAAGAAGCATCATTGTTGTCCTGTCTATCAGCATTATTACACGCAATCAGAAAAAAATGTCATGGTTTCAGGCTTAAAACGCAGAAAACGTGCTAAAATATCTTCCAAAAAACGTTCCAAAAAATAGTCCTTAAATATTAAAAAAGACCCGTAAGTACCAACGCTTCGCAAATGAAGCGGTCGCCTTACGGGTCTTTCGCTTGTTTTCAAGATTACTTTAACTGTTACAAGAGATGATTTCTTCTTAAATACATATACGATACATACAGAATACAGCAGACAGGCAAAACAAACAGAAAATTACCTTAAATGTTGTCAAAAAGGCTCCAGCCTCAATAAGATATGAATATAAATTGTTGAAATTCTAAAGGAATTTAATGGGGAAGCTGAACAACTTTGTGAAATATATCTACTCCTTCATATAAACGTTGCAGATTATTCACAATTTGTATACTTGAAAATCTCAGAAGCAGAGAAGTAGCAACGTTTAGATTGAAACTAATAGAAGTTTAGTTTAACATCAAATACAGTGAACCATACCGCAAGTATCGGAAAAAATGTAATGATGCTAGTAACACATGGCGGCAAACAAAAGCTTCAATCGATGCATTAAGCTTTGTTATTGCCTTTGCTTTGTGTGTTCCTAGAGCCTTGTAAACGGACTTTTCACTTTTCACCAGCTTTCAAATAGCTTATAATTATCTGATAATCGCAGATCATTTAATCTATAATCAATTACAAAACAATATGATATGGTTTTAATTGAAACAGAAAAGGTGTGTGACTGGGTCGAGCATTGGCTTAGTGTAACGCCTATACAGAAGCGCCTACATGCTTTATGCAAATTTTAGGATATAAGGATGGTAAAAATGAGCAACGGAGAAAATAAAACAGACGTCATCTTGATTGGTGCCGGAATCATGAGTGCGACTTTAGGGACACTTCTGAAAGAATTGGTACCGGAATGGAAAATTACCGTGTTTGAGAAGCTCGAAAGTGCTGGAGAAGAAAGCTCTAACGAGTGGAATAATGCAGGAACAGGGCATGCAGCACTGTGCGAGCTTAACTACACTGTAAATAAGCCAGACGGATCTGTAGATATTAGCAAAGCGATTCAAATTAATGAACAGTTCCAGCTTTCCATGCAGTTTTGGTCTTACCTTGTAAATAGTAAGCTAATCCGTAATCCGCAAGACTTTATTATGCCATTACCTCATATGAGTATGGTCCAAGGAGAACAAAATGTAACGTTTCTAAAGAAACGTTTTGAAGCCATGTCTACTAATCCATTGTTTAAAGGGATGGAATTTTCCGATGACCCTGCAAAATTAATCGAATGGATCCCACTTATTATAAAAGATCGTAAATCAAATGAAGCT
>NZ_JBFRDK010000283.1:0-5032 GCF_052113545.1 Paenibacillus sp. TAF43_2 | reverse complement strand
AGGCCGAGCTGAAAGCGCTGCAATCGCAAATCAATCCTCACTTTCTATACAATACGCTCTCATTCATCAATTGGAAGGCGCTCAAAAATGAAGCGCCGGAAATTAGTCATGTCGTTACATCGATGTCGAAATTTTATCGGACGGCTCTTAATCAAGGCAACAATATTATTACTGTGCGTAACGAATTGGAGAATATCAAATCCTATATTGAGATTATTCAGGTTATGGGTGATTATAGCTTCGATGTGGTTTATAAGATCGATGAGGAGGTTAACGATTATTCAACAATAAATTTAATTCTTCAACCGCTCGCAGAAAATGCAATCAAGCATGGTATCAAACAGAAAAATAATGGAAAGGGTCTACTGTATGTTAGTGCCTGGCTTGGTAAAGGGACGGTCAATTTCGCGATTGAAGACAACGGTCCAGGTATGGAGAAGGAGACGATCGATACGATACTTACGATGCAATCGACAGGATATGGCCTCAAAAATGTCAACGAGCGTCTGCAACTGCGGTTCGGCACTAAATACGGCATCTCCATCCAAAGTCGACTTGGCTATGGTACAGTTATGACCATCGTTATTCCACAAAGCTTGCATAGTTCCACAGTATAAACAACTTATTCTCCCAAATTCAACTTCGCCCGCCGGCTAGCCGGACGGGTTTTTTTAACTCCGTAATAAACTGCATCATTTCTAAAATATTTGATAATTATTAAATAAGTTTCCTATGTTATATTCTCTTTAGCACAATGGAACCGCTTACAAAAAGGAGGGAATAAAGCAATGAGCAATACGATTAGGGCAATTAGCACGAAACAGGTGCTGAGGAGGGAGAAGATAAAAAAATATAAACAATACCGTGTGCTGCTGATTATGATGATTCCGGCAGTTGTCTATTACATTCTATTTCATTATCTCCCCATGTACGGCGTATTGTTGGCATTCAAAGATTTTAAAATTACACAGGGCATCATCGGAAGTCCATGGGCTGGACTTCATCATTTCGAGAAGATTATGAATGACACGTATTTCTATACTGTGTTGAAAAATACACTAATTATCAGTTTAAGCAAGCTGGTTTTTGGTTTCCCGGTACCCATCATTTTTGCATTGTTATTGAGTGAGATTTCAAATATGAAATTCAAGAGGTTAGCTCAGACTGTATCCTATTTACCTCATTTTATATCATGGGTTGTCATGGCTGGGATATTTTTTACGTTGTTTTCCTTGGACGGTCCTATCAATGGCATTGTAAAACTATTAGGCGGCGATCCGATGTTATTCTTGGCGGATGATCGTTACTTCCGCACCATACTTGTGGCGACGAGTATTTTTCAAGGCTTCGGATGGGGTTCAATTATCTATTTCGCAGCCATTTCGAGTATCGATCCGCAGTTGTACGAAGCTGCGGTACTCGATGGAGCTGGTCGTTTTAAAAGGATGTTTTATATATCTATTCCGATGCTTGCGCCCGTTATAGCCATTATGCTTATTCTATCAATGTCCGGTATTTTGGATGCGGGTTTTGATCAGATATTCAATATGTATAATGTCAAAGTGTATAACGTTTCAGACATAATCGATACTTATGTCTATCGTAAAGGTTTAATTGAGATGAACTATAGCTACGCGACGGCCGTTGGATTGTTCAAATCCGTGGTTGCTTTGATCCTGATCGTTATCGTAAATAAGATAGTGAAATGGATTGGCGGCAAGGAGCATGCCATATGGTAATTTTCTTAATTAGACGAGGGAGCGAGAACGATGATTAACATAAAAAAATCAACGGCAGACAAAGTAGTCGACGTCTTTTTGTATCTCATTCTGGCAGGTATTATTTTTATCACATTGTATCCCTTTTGGACGCAGGTCGTGATTTCTTTAGATGGAGCAGGAGCAGACAGTGCTGCCTATTCATCAGGCTTCATATGGTTGCCGACACAGCTCACGTTCGAGAGCTACAAGCTGGCCTTTAAATTCGATGCGCTATGGACGGGATACTGGAATACGATTATTCGAACCGCGCTGGGTGTTATATTATCTATATTTTTTACGGCCATAACCGCCTATCCTTTAGCAAAAAAAGACCTTCCCTTTAACCGATCGTTTACAAGCATGATTTTGTTCACGATGTTGTTTGCTGGGGGGACGATTCCTTCGTACCTGCTTATTAAGGAACTGAATATGCTTGATACGATTTGGTCGCTTGTTATTCCGGGAATGATTGGTGCGTTTAACGTATTGATTATGCGAAATTTTTTTCGTTCGATTCCGGAAGAACTGGAAGAGTCGGCACGAGTGGATGGTGCAGGTTACTTGCGGATATTTACTCAGATCGTCATACCTTTATCGAAGCCAGTGCTGGCTACGATTGCTTTATGGGTAGGTGTAGGCCACTGGAATGCATGGTTTGACAGCATGATCTACATTTCAGATCCAAATAAGCAAGTTCTGCAGATTGTTTTACGCAAAATTATTATTCAAAACAACATGGCGGATATTAACAGCGTCATTCAAAATATCGGTAAAACAACAGAGTTTTCGGGAAGACAGCTGCAAGCCACGGTTGTCATGTTCTCGATCATTCCAATGCTGGTCGTTTATCCTTTTATCCAAAAGTATTTTGTCAAAGGCGTTATGATTGGCGCTATTAAAGGGTAACTCCCCTAATAGATAATATTTCATAAACAGAGAGGGCTGGTTGAAATGATAAAGAAGCGTGTATTGCTAGGAGGGCTATCCGCAGTTATGCTGATGTCGATCATGGCGGGATGCGGCAAAAATGATTCCTCGGGTAATCAGACTGATAATGGGAATAAACAATCGGCAGTCAATGGAGAAGCGACGAATAAAAAAATGAAATTGATGTTTTGGAATTTAGATGAGAATCAAACGACAGACTCAGTCGGATTAAATGCACTGAAAGAGAAGTACAACGTCGATTTGGAAAGTATTGCATCAACCAGGGAAGCGATGAAAGAAAAACTGAACCTTCTTATATCCTCTGGTGAAATTCCAGATTGGTGGAAAGAGCCATCGTTTACGGATTACGATAAATTTCTCCAACAGGATGTTGCCGCTGAAATTCCGCAACAATTAATTGAACAAAATATGCCGAAATATACGGAGTGGCTTAAACGTTACCTTGGGGAAGATCCATTTAAGTATATAAGAAGAGATGGGAAAATCTATGGATTACCGGTCATCTGGGATATTGGTATCGATGGTATACAGCTCGGTTTTCGTGAAGATTGGTTGAAAAAAGTAGGCATAACAAAAACACCGGAAACGCTTGATGAGATGGAAGCTGCATTGACGAAATTCCGGAACGAGGATCCTGACGGCAATGGTAAAAAAGATACGTATGGCATCACAGCAGCAGGTGAAAATATCGAATCTATTTTCAGCTCCGTGTTTGGCGCATATGATGCTTATCCTAATATATTCCGTGAGAAAGATGGAGTAATCGTCCGTGGAGAAATTGAACCAGGTGCGAAGCAAGCGCTTGAAGTTCTGAACCGTTGGTATAAAAATGAATTGATTGATCCCGAATTTGTCGTTAATAAAGGTAATAATGTTGAAGACAAAGTGCTTACGGACAAAATAGGAGCGATTGAATATTATTGGTGGGCGTTCTTGCCGGGCAACGCATTCCTTGGTGGAGAACAGTGGTATGACAAGCTGGCTAAGAAGTACCCGGGCTTTAATTTTGCAATTGAAGGCGGAATTAAGGGACCCGATGGGAAATACGGCATATCACAGTACAACCCAGCCTTTGCATCGGGTGTTATGTTCGGTAAGCATTTAGAAAAAGACCAGGCAAAACTGATTAAATACATGCAAATTTTCGAAGCTACCCAATTTGATCCGGAAATTTATGAAAAAATGAACTTTGGAGAGAAAGGTGTCCATTGGAATAAGAGCGACAAAGGAACGGTTGAATTTATCGCTCCATATACAGACGAGAAAGAACGCAAAAAAATAGGGCTTGGCGGTTACTCGATGGCAGGCTCGTTCAATGACTACGAATTTCAAACGTCATATACATCTGAAGAAAGTCTGCGTCAGCTTGCGAAAGATACACGTGCCAAGGGAACGAGAAATATTGATATTCTAGCACCATTCAACAAGCCCATCTACAATGAAACGCAGGATAAGTTGAAACAGTATACACTGCAAAATTTTATAGATTTTATTACGGGTCGCAAACCGCTGAGCGAATTCGATAGTTTTGTAGCTGAATGGAAAAAGATGGGCGGCAATGATGTATTAAAAGAAGCGCAACAAGTATATGACGACAATTTAAAATCATAATCATTTTGCTAAGCTAATTATCGATCTAAGAATGCGCTTAAATGAAAAATTATGCAGCAGGGAGATAGGAGAACTATGTATACCATAAACGCTGGTGTCTTAAAATTGCAGTTGAACGAAAAAGGTCAAATCACAGCTATGAACGATAGCGGGGATCATGCGTATGCATCAACTTCGCAGACTACTGTGCTTATACGCATTGTCATCGATGGTCGAATGGAGGTGCCTTCGAAGGCATCTTTCAACGCGGTACTGGGGCTAATTACTTTTGAATTTGCAGATAGCGGTGCTGTGGTCGATGTGTTGATAGTAGAAAAATCGCAGTATGCGACATTTGAGATTCAGCGTATTGAAGGCGCCGATGTGGATGGGATCATATGGGGACCGTATATGACAACGGTTGCCGGTTCAATCGGTGAATCGGTTGGTGTCGTTCATAATGGACAATTCGCGATCGGCCTTCAGGCATTGAATATCAAGACTGTCGGGGGGTGGCCGATCGAGCTCGATCGGTTGGAAAATGTGCAGCAAAGTTATTCGGACAACGGGAACGTAAAGCCGGATCCTGACAGTCAGCAAATATCCGATAGTAAATTCGAGTATGATGTTTGCGCAGCATGGCCGACAAGCGAAGGAAGCCTGCTGCAGGCATTTGCTAGAAATCGGTCGAAGAGCTTTCGTCGTCCGGCATGGAACTTACCGCTTGTTCAAGT
>NZ_JBFRDK010000282.1:0-5044 GCF_052113545.1 Paenibacillus sp. TAF43_2 | reverse complement strand
GTCGCAACTCGATAACCAAAATCGCGTATCACGTCTGCTCAATGAATTTTATGAAAATAAACTAAAGGTAAGCCAAGGCTGTCGTTTCAGAATGGCAGCCTCATTAATATTGTTAAGATAAAGGTCTGCGAACCAGCCATGCCYTACACTAGGTAGTCAATTTTCAGGAAAACTGTGAAACAGCGGCTATATAGTTAATATGACATTAAAGCAAGTTCCGCCATCCTCATTATCAGTAACGGTAATCACACCATTATGTTTTTTGATAATACTATCAACAATCGAGAGCCCTAAGCCCGCACCCGCCACTTGGYGGGAACGCGATTTATCAACACGATAAAAAGGCTCAAATATATGCTTTTTATTGTTTTCAGAAATACCGACACCTGTATCTTTAATTTTAATTGAAACTTGTCCCTTGCTTAATCTGTTTACCATTACCTCAACCCTGCCGCCACCGTCCGTGTTGTACTTAATTCCATTTTCCACTAGGTTATAAAAGGCACGATACAATAAGTCCGTGTTTCCAGTAACGATACTATTATCACAGTCTAAGATCAGAGCAACATTTTTATCTTTAGCTATGTGAGAGAGCTCTGAAGTAATATCCTCAAAAACATCCTTTAAACAAATGCTGCTAAACTCACCGTTATCATCCATATTCGTCATATCTAACRGGTTACCGACGAGACCTCTCAAGCGCTGGGTCTGCTTTTCAATAACAGAAATAAGTGTATCATATTCCTGTTTAGTATGATCCTCTTTCTTGTTAAATACATCAACCTTTGTTTGTAACACAGAAAGGGGTGTTCTAAGCTCGTGTGCAGCATTTACTGAAAATCTTCCCTGCATCATAAAAGCATTAGCCAGTTTGTCCGTCATTTCATTGAATGTGACAGTAAGCTCTGCAATTTCATCCTTTGTAGGCGGCACAGATAATGTTTCAGATAGATTATGCACATTTATGTTTTTCACCTGATCGTTTAGTGTATTAAGTGGTTTTAATGCCTTACCCGAAATATAGTAAGTTAAAAATCCACCGCCAACAATAACAAAAATCATATATATAATGCTCTGAAATCTAAAATCCATTCTTGCTTGTCGGGAATCTTCAGATGGAACGGGAGTGATTATACTGCTTGCCGGTGATTGCGGAATTTCATTAATTCGTCCATATTTGTCGATTTCTTTTGCCGGTATTACCAAATTCGCATCAATTCTTGAAGCCATTAGATAAGCTGATAAATTAAGTATAACGGTAAGGCCTACACAACAAACAGTCAAAAGTGCCACAATCATAGCCGTAAATCGCAAGCGAATTGGCGTTTTTTTAAGCATTATCATCACCAGCCATATCTGATAACAAGTATCCCTCGCCAATTTTCGTTCCAATGGGGTCATAGTTTAATATAGCTTTCAGCTTTTTTCGGAGAGTTGCAATATGAACCCGTATAGCACCACTAAAGCTATCCGCATTCTGATCCCAGATATGTTCAATCAGTTCTTCTTGGCTAACCACTTTATCCTTGTTAAGCAGGAAATATTCAAGCAATGCAAATTCTTTTTTTGTAAGTGATATTTCGTTTCCATTAGCAACTGCAATACGCTTTGATAAATCCACTTTAATTGCACCGCAGCAATGTATACTACTTTCTTGCACAAACCTTCGCCTTAACAAATTTCTTATTCTTGCTTCCAACTCAGCAAAATCAAATGGCTTCCCCAAATAATCATTTGCACCAATATTTAAGCCCATTACCTTGTCATTAACACTACTTCTTGCACTGAGAATAAGCACCTTTAATTCCGGCCTTTCATCTCGTATCCTAGCTAAGACCTCAAGCCCATCTAATTTTGGAAGGTTTAAGTCAAGTACAACCAAATCGTAATTTACTTCATATAAAAGCTCGTAAGCTGCTTCACCATTGTCACAAGTATCAACAGCATAACCATCTATTCTAAGGCCATCAGCAATCGCTTCTAGCAAATCAAGCTCGTCTTCTACAATAAGTATTCTCATACTTAAATCACCTCTTTCCTATTGTACCTAAGTATAGGTTAAATCTATGTTAAGTATTTCATTTAACATAAAGAAATTCACTTAACAGAGATTTAACATCGTTTGTTATACGATAGTTGCATTAAGTCTAGGAGGAACAAAAAATGTATATTTTAAAAACCGAAAATGGATGGGGATGCTATGAGAATATCAAATTTAGCTCGTAAAGAGATTCTTGTAGCTTTCTGCTTTCTTGCTCCGAGCTTGATTGGTTTTGCTCTATTTTATTTAATTCCGTTTGGTCAAAGTATTGTATTTTCTTTTGAGAATCCAAGCAGAGAGGCCGGGTTGTCACTTGCCAATTATGAGAGCCTAATAACTAGTTCCTCCTTTCAAACGGCAATGGGAAATACATTCTGGTTTACTATTATTGGCGTTCCCATTCTTATTATACTTTCGCTTGCTCTTGCCATGCTGCTTAACAAACGAGTCTTTTTACGAAACTGGCTGCGCACCTCATATGTGCTTCCGCTGGTTGTTCCAGTAGCCTCCATTGTGCTCGTATGGCAGATTCTATTTGATTGGAATGGTTTTTTAAATCAAGTATTGGAGTGGCTTGGAGTCGATCGGATCGATTGGATGAAATCAGAGTGGGCGCAAAGCGTCATTATCGTTATCTATGTATGGAAAAACATTGGCTATAACATGATTCTGTTCTTAGCTGGGCTACAAAATATTCCTGATCAATATTATGAGATAGCAAACCTAGAAGGAGCAAGCTGGGCTCGTAAGCTCCAGATCACCTTGATTTATTTATTGCCGACAGGATTTTTAGTTATACTGATGTCCATTCTGAACTCTTTCAAGGTATTTCGAGAAATCTATTTAGTTGCAGGTGACTATCCACATGACAGCATCTATATGCTTCAGCACTATATGAACAATATGTTCCTATCGCTCGATATTCAGAAGCTGTCGGCTGCAGCATGCTTGATGGTGCTCTGCATTCTAGCCATTGTGCTCATACTGTTCCAAGTTGAAAAAAAGTTCCGTTCGTTTATGGAGTAAAGGGAGGTGTGTAGATGAACAAACAACACATAAAAACACTGCTACTCACTATCTTCTTAACCGTAATCGCACTTGTTATGCTGTTTCCTGTTGTACTAACAATTGTAAGCTCCGTGATGACGGAGAAGGAAATTATGCTGAATTACGGCATGCTAGGTAGTACGCAGATAAATGATTTTGCGAATTTGAAGCTGATTCCAGATTGGGTTTCGTTCGAGCAATTTTTTAAGGTGCTGATTTCAACTTCACAATTTCTCCGTATGTTTTGGAATTCTGTATTCATGGTGGTTCCAATTATTATTGGTCAGGTCGTGGTGGCAACACTAGCGGCGTTTGCATTTGCAAAGCTGCGATTTCCTGGCAGAGACGCGTTATTTATTGTGTACCTAATAACGATGCTCATGCCGTTTCAGGTCACACTTGTACCGAATTACATTATGTCTGATCGATTGGGGCTTATTAATAGTCCGAGCTCCATTGTTTTACCAGGAATATTTGCGGCGTTTGGCGTATTCCTGCTCAGACAATTTATGCTCCAGATTCCAACTGCTTATATGGAGGCTGCCAAAATGGATGGAGCAGGTTATTTCCGTTCCTTTATTACGATGGTCCTGCCAATGGTGAAACCTGGCATGGCAGCGCTCGTTGTTCTGCTGTTTGCAGATTACTGGAATATGGTCGAGCAGCCACTGATCTTTCTACAGGATGCCGCTTTGCAGCCCTTGTCCATTTTTCTATCTCGCTTGCAGGAAGATGCGCTTGGGGTATCATTTGCCGCTGCGGTCTTGTATATGATGCCTATGATTCTCTTGTTTCTGCTTGCGGAACGGTATTTTATTGAGGGCATAGAGCTATCTGGAATAAAAGGATAGGGGAAATGAGATGACAAGCATATCTAAGCAACAACGTTTAACGGCTGTTTTGTTTATATTGTTCTTTGCGGTATTGGCGGGCTTGACTTTCTTTAGCAGTACACTCGAAACGATGATGCTGCCCAAAGTGATTACGGAGAAGCTAGCTTCTAAGCCATTAGTTCATCAGGTTAACGGGAGTGGCATTTTAACGCCTCGTAAGCAGGTAGAGTTGATGAATGAGAGTGGCTCCAAAATTTTGAAGGTGCATGTAAAAGAAAATGAAAAAGTTAAGAAGGGTCAAAGGCTCGTGACATTCGACAGCTCTGAACTCGATGAGCAGATATATCAAGAGGGAATGCTGCTTAAAAAGCAAAATATGAATCGGGAGGTGCTGAAGGAGAACTTAAAGAATGCTCTGCAAGGGGGTGATGAGCAAATCATTGCCAAAGCTAAGCAAGATTTCGAACTGGATAATATGGATCTTGAATTGGTGCAAAGAAAATTAAGCAAGCTGCGTAAAGAAAAAGCAGACAAGCAAACGCTCACAGCTCCCTTTGACGGTAAAATTACAAAGATCATTGATGAGGACAGCATGAATGTCTCACAAGGCGGGTCAATATTAACGCTTATGGATAGTGGAAAGGGCTTCGAATTTTCATTTGCTGTGAATTCGGGGAATACGGCATTATTCGAGAGGGGGTCCAAGGTTTCTGTTCGATTGGAAAAAGACAATAAATTTGTTGACGGTAAAATTCAAGAGATAAAAACTGCATCTAAAGAAAACAATGAAGATTCCGGCGAAGATGCAACCATTGAATCCAGTTATCAGGTTGTCGTTTCCATCACTGATGATGTCCTTCAAGGCGGAGAACAAGTAAGTCTAGATATAAAGAAGGAATCGAATGAAAAAGGCTTTGTGCTACCAAAAAAATGGGTTCATAAAGATGCAACAGGTAGCTTTGTCTATGTAGTTGAGGAGAAGAAAAACTCGCTCGGCAATTCGTTCAATGCACGCAAAGCTTATGTTTTAACAGGTGATTCAACCGAGGATGAAATCGTAGTAGTGAGCGGGTTAAGTCCAAAGGATGAGATCATTATTGAATCAAGTGAACCACTGCAGGAA
>NZ_JBFRDK010000281.1:0-5053 GCF_052113545.1 Paenibacillus sp. TAF43_2 | reverse complement strand
CCTGAACGTTGAAAGGCCGTAATTGGTTGTCAGAACTTGAATGATGACGACGGCCATTTGCGAATTCATTGGCTACAAAGGACGGTGATAGTCGCCTAGACAGCATTCGTGCATATAGAAGCGGTCTTTCAATGGAAAGCCGCTCGGCCTCATGATCGCTTATGATTCCAAAGGAAGAGCGGCCAGGCTTCGAGTTTGCTTCGAGCAGCCATATTCGGCCGCTCTGATCAATGCCATAATCTAACCCGAGCTCGGCAAATCTGCCGAATTTGCTTTCCAGTCGTTCTGCCGTTTGCTTGCTTATTGTATGGATCATCTCTAGCAAACGTTCGGATTTTGACTCGCCAAATTTGGCTGACAGCAGCATTGCCGCCGGGACGGCGCCGCCCCCGCCATGAAGATTGGATGTTAAGGAGCCCGCTTGCCCTGTGCGCACAGCGACTCCCGAGATCGACCATCTGCTCTTCTCATCCTTTTGAATGAGCACTCGTAAATCAAATGGTTTGTTGTCATTGCCGCTAAGCTCCAAATAGGGCTGAATCAAATAGGAGGCTCCACTTATGAAACGATGAATCCATCGCTCAAAAGCTAAATCCTCCTTAAAGGAGACCGAGAAGGAATGGTTTCTTCGGTTTCGACCTTTTATGAGCAGTGATTGCTCAAACGGGCAGCGCTTCACAAGGATGATGCCTCTGCCTTGCATCCCTGAGGAAGGCTTAAGAATGATGCCTCCTCGGAAACGATCGGCGAGCTCAAGAAGCTGCTGTGTCGTTTGCATGGGAAGAGTAAGCGGCAAATGCCTGCTCAGCATACGGTCTTCTTTGAGTGCTTCATACACATCGAGCTTCCCAGGAAGTTTTCCGTTTAGAAGCTGGTAAGGCTTAACTTGAGCAAGGGAACTGAGCATGCGGCGGCAGTTTATTCGCTGATTGGCTTCAGTAAAGAAACAGCGGTCATAGATGATGTCAGGAAGTGGGACGGTCTGTTTAGCAAAATGCTCGTTCTCCAATCGATAGCCAACGAGAGACTCTGTATGCTGCTGAAAGTCTTCTGCAGTAACTACATAAACGTCCATGCCAAGCTGCTCGCCGGCAATGCTGAGCGCACGATAGAAGGAAGGCTCTGGCATTACCGGAATCGATGCATGCTCTGAGGCATTAACGTTGATTGAGGCCACGAGAATGGCAAGTTTGACCTTTCGATTCTGCATAGAAGCCTCCGTTAAAAGCCCGCTAAAAAACGGGAGTATTGAATCATCATGCGGACGGATGGACGAATTTTATTGTCATTTAGCGGTGTGTTATCATTTTTTGACGGTTTGGAATTGACTTCCAGCAGCCATACGCGGCCTGCCGTATCCATTGCAAGATCGATGCCAAGCTCACCGAAATGTGCTGGTATTTGCGCATCAACGCCGCGCGCGATATTTAGCGCTGCCTGTTGGAGCCGCTGCGCTGCTTCCTGCCTGCTAACCCCTGCCTGCAGATTTGATTTTGCAACAGCTTCTCCAACCGTGCTGAGCGTGCCGCCGCGCGCTAAGTTTGAGACAAAATGATGAGTTCCGGCTGTACGGGCTACAATGGATGTGATCGTCCATTTACCGCTCGAATTTTTTTGGACGAGTGCACGGAAGTCGACTGGCCGCTTCTGGATTTCAATGAGCTGCAATCCCTGTTGAATTTGGTATCTCACGGTTTTCATCTTCGCGGAAATCGTCGAGAAGAGCTTAACTAAGCTCGTAAACTGCTGCCTTCGAGTACCAGCCGAAGTCGCATACATCACTTGATAATTGCTCGAATCAAGATGAGTGATCCGAATGATTCCTTTTCCTAAGCTGCCGCGAACAGGTTTGAGAAAAACGCTGCTGTACCGAGAGCACATTGATTTCAGCATCGTATAGTTGCGCAGCAGATGCGACTCAGGCAAATAGCGAACTAAGCTTTCATCTTTCTTAAGCGCATCGAAAACCTCGGTTTTATCCAAAAACTTTTCATTGAAAACGGTAGTCTGATGGTGCTGTTTTACTTCTTTCAAGAAATGTTGTACGCTGGGTCTGTTCTCCAATTTTCGTGAGGTAAGACGGTTATTAACGACGTCAGGAACGGGCATCGAAAGCTTCCGCCAGCCGTCGGAATAGATCCAGCCATCAATGTTGTCGATACTTGTGCCGATCTGATTAGGTGTGAAAAAATAAACGTACGCGCCTTGCGCTGTACAGGCTTCAACAAGCTCTCTGCAAAACATAGTAATGGAACCAAAGGGTTTATCCGGCATATGCGGATAATCTCGGCTAATGAGAACGCCGATTAAAGGCCCAAAAACGAGTGTGGCAGTGCTGGCTTTGTATTGCAGTCGGATCGATGTGCCATTTGTTAATCCCATCTGTCTGGCTAAACTTTGACTGATCCTCATTCCGTCGTACTTTGCGACAGGAATAACCTTTACATGCTGCCGAAAAGCACCAAACTTTACGAGAATGTGCTGGCCTTGAGGGATTTTCCACTGCTTTACTTGTGCTTCGCCAAGCATGAGCGTATCCTCCGGAAGCATGCCGGAGCTGATCACCTGTACGGCTACTTTCGATTTGAGCATCATAAATCTCCTTCCAAGCAGGAGGATGACGATAAGAGGTTAGCGGCCTATAGGTGTTTTACACGAATTACTTCAGCATATGAGGACATCTATTCCTTTGTGAATCAGAAACGGTTCTGAAGCTTGTGTTGTTTTAGCATGCTTTTCCATTAAGGATTTGGTTCTTGGATAGAATAACGGGTATGATTGGACGTATTGAATACCAAATGAGAGCGATAAGAATGGGAGAGAGACGAATGAACATTTATGACAAAGCTTATGAATTAGCGAAGGCGCTTAAGGAAAGCGAAGAGGCATTGCTATTAAAGGCTGCGAAGCTGGAAGCAGAAGCTGATGCAGATGCAAAGGCAATGCTGGATGATTTTCGCGAGCGGCAAAACTTTTTACAGCAGAAAATGATGGCTGGTGAAGAGCCTTCTGCCGAAGACATGGAGAAGATGAGCAAGCTCTATGAAGTAATTACACTTAATCCGTTGATAGGCAAATTGATGGATGCGGAGCGCCGGTTTGCCGTTGTGTTTGAGGATGTTAACCGCATTATGTCAGATGTGCTGAAGTCGATTGTAGACTAATAGGAGACATATACCCTGTCCTTCCTTCATAGAATGAATATGCGGACAAGAATATAAGCCGCTTATGACCGTATGAAGGAGCTGAAGGGAATGTTAGCTGGAAAAGGCCGTCATGTATTGTATTTGCTTATTGCGCTGGCGATGCTTGTATATGCGATTCCGCGTCTCGAGCTGAATGCGCCTTGGAGCTTGATGAGTGTATTCGGATTAGTATGGATTTTGTTCTCTTTAATCATCATAACGTCACATGTCAATGCGCTGGTTATGAATGATGAGAGACGGAAGGAGCTCGCGCGCATTAAGAGAGCGAAGGCGCTGTTATGGGAGCAGAAGCTTGTTCAGAAGGCGACAACTGCCCGCAGAGCCCGAGGTTAGCATACAACAAGAAAAAGATCCGTCGGTATTATACCGATGGATCTTTTTCTTGTTTATAACCATATTTGACGAAACCTTCTTATTGAATTTCTTTAAATTGAACAAGCTGCTTAACGAATTTATATACCGCTTCCTGCTCCTTTAAGCTTAAGCCGTTCATTTGGTGGGCAACCTTCGTGGCATATCCTTCATCGTCAGTATCATCTGCAGCATCGGGGCTTGGAACAACGTTCACGATTCTCTCGAGAGGCGTTTGAAGGGCAAACGCGATTTTGCTTAGCACATCAATCGTTGGATTTTTTTCTCCCCGCTCAACCTGTCCCATATAGGAAGCATTTATATCAGCGCGAAGAGCAAGCTGTTCTTGACTAAGCCCTCTTTTTTTGCGCAGCAGTCGAATGTTCTCTCCTACAAGTCCTGCAATCCCACTCATTGATTCACCTCAGCCTAACGATAAAACTTTACTAGTCTATCAACAACATTCTATAGAGCATATTAAAAAGAGTGACTATAGTCATTGACTAATAGATGGTCTCTTTACTATAATTGTGTAAAAAAGTATCATTCTAATAATATCATTGCCTTTAAAGGATCAATTTACCATTTTAAATAAAAGTGGTAGGATATATAAGGGCAAAATCAGTGGACACGAGGAGGATGCAAAGTGGTTGACGAATTCGAATTTTTCAGAAAAGTTCGCGCATATTATAACAATGTTCCATTCCTTGTTCAGTTCACATACCGCTTGTCTCACCGTGTCGATAAGGCTTTGGCTGCTCGTGGCTCATTCAGCTGTCGCGTTAACCCGCATACCCAAATCGTTGAATATGTGCTTGACTTAAAATCTGATCCTATTTCTCGGCCGCACAGCGAGCAAAGCTCTTTTTTGTTCTCTAGCATATACGATGAAATTCCATCACAAGTGATAGAAATGAATCAATTCCTTATCCAATCACTGCGATATCCGATTCCGATTGAATATGATTGGCAAGCGTTTATCATGTCAGGCGCTGAAGATGCCATCAACGTTCAAACGGTACAGCAGCTGTTCAAGAAATGGCGGTTTAAAGGCTTGGAGGGTCAGCTGATCGATGGCAGGCTGCGTACGAATCAAGTTCTGCTTCAATGGCAGCTCTAGATTAGGCCCGATTCGAGGGTAAGCATGACTTGTTCCTCGCTTTCTCCTATAATAGGGAGAAACAAAGGCAAGTGGACGGAGGATATAAGGTGGCTTCAATCGGACCAGGCAACGAGACTAGCACGAAGCATGAACAAATTTTGAATTATATACAAAGCTTGAAGATTGGAACGAAAATATCCGTACGCGCGATTGCCAAGGAATTAGGCGTCAGTGAAGGAACGGCTTATAAAGCATTTAAAGAAGCGGAAAGCTCAGGGCTTGTCAGTACGAAGGAACGCATCGGAACGGTGCGAATTGATCGGAAACGGCGTGAAGCGCTGGATCAGCTGACATTTGGCGAGGTTGCCGAGATCGTAGAAGGCAAGCTGTTTGG
>NZ_JBFRDK010000280.1:0-8564 GCF_052113545.1 Paenibacillus sp. TAF43_2 | reverse complement strand
GTTGATGACGAAGCTCTTTTTACCATCCTTTGTAATAACAGGCATCAGCGGATCGAGACCTTCCTCGGAAGCACGCCTTGCGAAGTCTGATAAAGTTTCTACGTAAGTGTAGGAAGACTCGGTTCCGTCRGCTCCAAAGYTTAAAAAAAGCGTGTTGCCCGGGTAACGCTCTGACACAGGCTTTATTTTCAGCAGTGATTCCGCATCCGGTTTCCCGATAGCAATATCGGCGACACTTTGGATATCTCTTCTCCGCGACATCCATTGCAATATCTCCGTATAGTCTTGACGGGCGATCTTCTCACCAACGAGAAACACTTTGCAATGTCCGAAATCCAGCTCCTTGTCGACGTAGGATTTCAACATTCGAATGCCTTCTGCGACGGTTTGTGTATCAATGGTCTCGATCTGCGTTTTCGATGCGCCAGGCTCGATTTTTGGAGACGGAACAGCAAGCAGCAGGGAAAGACGATAAGGTTTTTTCTCATTATCTGATGCATCTATGCCAAGAGCGACCACAAAGAATCGTTTGTCGATATCCTTGAACCCGCAGCCGCCAAGCAAACCAAGAGAGAGGATTAACAAAAAGACTCGAAGGGTGATGCTCATATGGATTTAGACCTCCTTTTGCTAAGCGCAAACACCCAAACGACGATTAATATCTCAACGAAAAATCGGACAATGAGCCAATAGGTAGTAATGAGCATGTTCATCTTTTCGTTTGTCAGCATGAGATATAGGATGGAGAGCAAAGCAAAAATACCGATGATGACATAGTTGGACATCGGCGTTTTGAGACTATCAAACTCCGGTTTATAGCTGGGAAAACAAGATTTCACAAACTCCATCGCTTGATGCCAGCCGGACATCGTATAAACGAGAGTCAGGTTCAAAAAAACGATTAGAAAAAGAAACAACACACGTTCAATAAAACCATATTGCATAAGCAGGGAATCAGCGGTCTGGCTCCAGATGTAAATGTATTGGTTTACGCCTTCCGTTCCATGAAAACCAATGGGTACAAAAAATGTAATCAATAATATAACGGCGCCGGCTATCGGATAAATTAAGCGGAATTTAAAACGGAAATTTGGCGGAAATAGCCGATTGAACAATGAAAGATTGATATAACCGGTAAAAATGAAAGTAGAGGCTGCAATGCAGGTCAATGTAGGCATTTCCGTTATGTAGTTGGCTACGACATGAATCGCATCCCAATTAAGCTGATTGCTTCGTACGGCTTTAAACAATATAAAGATAATGATTGGAGCATTGACGATCATGCCGATTTCAATGATGAACATGACAGAGAGGGTTGAACGTGTGGCAGCATAACCGCATGCAATGACGAGCATGGCTAGAATAACATTCGCATCCGCATCCGGATTGAAAAAACGATTAATAAGAATGGCGTAGGCAACCACAACGATAGTCGTTGCAAACCACCACATAATTGAAAAAAATAACATAGAGATCGTAACCAGCCACTGCGGGGAATGCAGCTTTAGTATCTCAGGCAATCCCTTACCGGGATAACGAGCCATTGCGCTTGTATACATATAGACGAGTATCGTGCCAATAACTATACCTACCACTATAGAAGATACCGCTCCGGTATAGCGATATTGAATAAGGATATGAGGAACATAAAGCAATAGATTAATGAAACTGACGAGTATAAAGTTGTAATAGAAATAACGGTTCATTCAATCTTCACCTGCCCCACATCGCCTTCTAACGGCCTTAGTTTTCCGAAAATACGCATATATGGCTTGCCGAAGCTTCTTAGGCTGCATAAATAAGTGATATAGATAAACAAACCAACGGCTACTCCAGTGATGCCGAAGAAAATAGCGATTCCGATTAGCGGATACTTTAAAAAACGGACAGCAAATGACAGCGAATTGACGGGAATAACGAAATTCGAAATAGCTACGACTGACGTTACGATAATCATAATGCTGCTTACGAGACCGGCTTGCTGAGCGGCTTGTCCAAGAATAAGTCCTCCAACGGTTGTAGCCGTGGAGCCGATGTACCTGGGCAAGCGAATGCTCGCCTCGATTAGTGTTTCGATCATAAAGAGCATAATAAAAACTTCTATGAACGATGGATAAGGAACAGCAGAACGGCTGCCTGCAATGGAGAAAGCAAGCTGCACGCGAAACAACTCTGGATTATAGGAGACAACGGAAATATAGAGAGCAGGCAAAGTGATTGTGAGCAAAGTTGATGTGTAACGAAGGAAGATTAGAAAACGAGTCATCCAATAGGAGTCGTAATCATCCTCTACTGCGTGCATGAAATCAAAAAAAGTTGACGGCAAAATAAGAGCGAACATGTTTCCCTTTACGAGAATGATTATTTTCCCTTTGGAAATCGCACTGGTAATGCGGTCAGGACGCTCTGTAATAAGAATAGTTGGAAACAAATGCTTGCGATTGCCGACTAACAGCTTCTCAAGCTCACCAGCGGATTGAAGCATTTCCACGTTAATCGTTGTTAACTTTGTACGTACATTATCAAGTACGGTAGGATCTACACGTCTCTGATCAAATAAGGCGAACACGGGTGTTTGGGACAATGTTCCAATTGTATGCTCTTCTACCGAAAGATCGGGGGAAGGGTACATGCCGCGGATCAGATTGAGTGATATATTTATATTTTCGCTTAATGCGATCTGAGGGCCCTGAATAGCACTTTCCACTTGTGTTTGTGAATTCTCAATACAGATGACCCGTTCAGCTTTGAATGAATAGACGACTCCATTTGCTTGAATCAGGACATGGCCGCGCAGAAGAAGACTTTGCCACATAGCGACATCTTCCAGTATTTCATAATCGGGATTTGTATCCAGCTGAGCTTGAAACGAATATTCCTCTTTTATAAAAGGGACGATAATGAAATCACTTATTTTTTTCTCTTCGCATAACGGTTCGATATAGGCGACTTCAATACTCATTTCGCTATTTTTCAAATTTTCCAATTTGATGTCGACTGCTTCTGCAAATAATAAACGAATACGTTCATTCATGCCGGTTCCCCCTTCAAATGATGCTGAGTTGCAAAAAGATCTGGATAAGCTTCCATAGTTTGCACGTATAATTTGAAAACTATGCTTATTTGATTCGATTTTGCCAGCATGTTGGAATTCAAGTACAATTAAGTGATCATCATTCGCAAGCAATTCGCATGACCATGATGAAGGAGAGCATTAATATGAAACCATGGTACGAACAGAGCTTCGGCTCCGATTATATGCTTGTCTATAAACATCGCGATTGGGAAAATGCAAATAAAGAAGCATCCAAAATGATCGCTTGGCTAGAGCTGGCGGAAGGTTCTCATGTCCGTTACAGGAATGGATTTATCGACTACATTGCTTGATGAAGCTCAACGTCATGATGAAGATGGACTTGTTGAATGGGTTAAAGGGGATATGCGAGAGCTGCCGTTTGAGGCGGAGCGTTTTGATGCTACTGTCAATTTATTTACCTCATTTGGCTATTTCACAGCAGAGGAAGACAATGTGAGCGTGCTTCGGCATATTCGGAGAGTGCTGCGTTTAGACGGTTGTTTTTTAATCGATTTCCTTAATCCTATTTATGTGGCGCAAACCTTAGTGCCCCGATCGGAACGTATCGATGAGGAGACAGGTCTGCTTATACAAGAGGCAAGATCCATTGCAAATGGTTGGGTGCAGAAGGGCATTTCAATCTTCAATCCGGACAAAGAAGAGAAGCCAAGACAGTATTTAGAACAGGTAAGGCTGTACAATCTAGACTGGTTCGAAAACAATCTAGATGCTTGCAGTCTTAGAATAGACAAGCTGTACGGCAATTACGATGGTTCGAAATACGATCCAGAGGCTTCTCCGCGAATGATTATGACAGGGAGAGCTAAAAAATGATATTTGAAAACAAGGATTCAAGCAGCAGGCCGTCTACAAATGAACAGGAGTTTTTACATACGGTTTCGTGGCAGGAAGGATGGCTGCAGGTAAAGGTCCCGGTTCCCTTTTCCCTCAAGTGGGTTAATAGCTATCTTATACCCGAAGAACAGGGATATACGCTCATTGATCCGGGACTGCGAACGGACGAAGCCATTCAGGTATGGGATAAAGTCTTGCAGCATCATAACTTGGAGTGGCGCAATGTTACAAGAATCATTTTGACGCATCAGCATCCCGATCATTATGGACTCGCTGGTTATGTGCAAGAGAGAAGCGGGGCGCCCGTTTTTATTTCACGCAGGGCACATGACTATGCGATTAGGCTGTGGGGAGAAAAAAGCGAGTTCGGCGAGCAGCTCCAGACTCTATATGCGAAGCACGGTATGCCGATTCAACAGAGAGAGGCTATTGAGCAAAATCTTGAAACCTTTGTGGAGATGGTATCCCCTCAGCCGAAGGTAACTTATATCGAAGCGGGAGATCAAATCATAATTGGCGGAATGAGCTGGCTTCTAATTGACGCGCCTGGTCATGCAAATGGTCAGCTATGTTTCTATCAGAAAGAACGCAAATGGATGGTATGCGGAGATCAGGTGATGCCCCATATTACCCCGAATGTGAGCATAGTGCCTGGTGAGGATGGCGATCCATTGGAAGTATTTCTAGGCAGCTTGCAGGAGCTTGCTCATTATGAGGTTCAATTGGCTTTTCCAGGACATCGGGATCCTTTTGCCGATTTCCATGGCAGGATATTGGAGCTGCAGCAGCATCATATACGGAGGCTAGACAAAATGGTTCGGATGCTCGAAGAAGAGCCCCGCACCGCCTATGGCATGTGCGAGGCTCTATTCGGCAATCGTCTGAACGGGAATGCGCATCAGCTCAGATTTGCAATGTCGGAGACACTTGCGCATTTGGTATATTTGAAGCGTCAAGCTCGAATCTCTTCYACTGAAAAAGATGGCATTTATAATTATTTTGCGATCACCGCTTAACGATCACGGAATTCTTGCGGGGTAATACCGTATCGATCTTTGAACACCTTTATGAAATAACTCGTTTTCAAATAACCGACTTTAGCTGCTATCTCGTAAATTTTGTCTGTTGTCGTGCGAAGCATATGGGCTGCCGTTTCCATTTTTAATCTGGATAAGTAGTCGCTTATGCCTTCGCCGGTTTCCAGCTTATATATTTTTGACAAGTAGGACGGATTCAGAAAAACATGGGAAGCAATCGATTGCAGTGAAGCGTCTTCTAAATGGCTTGAAACATATTCTTGAACCTTCTGAATCGTACTGGAACGAGAATGCTGTACTTTGCTAGTCATATGGCTTCTATAGTTATCAAGTATGCCAGACGTCCAAGTGCGAAGCTGTTTAATCGTATGAAAGTGGGGACCGCTAAGCAGTTGATTGAACTCAGATCCCATAATGTCGGACATCCACAGCTTGTTTTTATGAATGGAGAAACTTAACGAGCTTGCAATCATGAAATAGGTTTCCAAAATATGCTCATGCGACTCGCCCCATTTAAGCTCCAGCTCCTCAAAGGCAAGATTTAGTTTCTCCTCGATCGCGTCCCATTGTCCTGCCTCAAGCAAATGAATAAGCAGCGGCGGATTGTATAAATGAGAGAGAGAATTTGCTTCTCCTTGCTGTGATTCCTCTGTCAGTGTGAGGAGAAATCCGCGTTCACTGCCAATGCGCTGTCTAAAGTTGATAAGCGAGAAATCATAGGTTTCGCGCAGCTCATGCGGAAATACATCCTGCTTCGTAATGACTAACGATACGGTCCCCTTTAAATACAATTTCACATAATGCTGAAGCTGCGCTGCTTTTTGCTCAATGAGATGCAGCATGGAAGCTTGTTCTTGGCGTTGATTTTCTTTGCCCATAATGAGAAATACAWAGTAGCCATGCTCGTCCTTCGTATGCCATAACCTATATTCCTCTGTAAATATTTCCTCCGCGATGTTGCACACGGCGTATTCAAGCAGCGAGCTGTCACGTTCGCTTTGCTCATAGAAGTAGTCCTCCATTCGCATAAGCATCATACAATATGGCTCTTTTGGATGAAAAGTTAGGTTCAGAATGTCGAGCTTTTCTTTTAATTTTTCGTCGCTGTAGGCTTGTCCCTTCAGAAGAGAGAGCAGAAGATGATTTCGTAAAATAGGGACGTTTTCTTTCAAAGAGGTTAGCGCGCTTTGATGCGAGCTGACCTCCTTCCAATGTTCTTGCAGCTGGGAAGCGGCTTTCCGAACAGCTTGCAGCAGCTCTTCGTCTTCAGCAGGCTTGAGCAAATAGTCGCTTGCTTGGAACTGAAGCGCTTTTTGGGCATACTCAAAATCATTATAGCCGGACAATAAAATACATTTCACATTGCTCCAAGATGTTTTGATTTGCTCGATTAAATCAAGGCCGGAGAGGCCGGGCATATGAATATCTGTGATGACGATATCAATAGGCGTAGCCTGCATAATATCAAGCGCTTCCTGGCCAGAGTGTGCAAGGTAGACGGAATCAATGCCAACTGAGCTCCATGGCAAATTACTGGCTAAATCCTCTACGAGATCAGGCTGGTCATCGACAATTAAAAGTTGATACATGGTGAACAGCTCCTATTCATTCATCTAAGGCGTGTCTGAGAGTTCTGAGGAGAGCAAATTTTGCCGAATTTTCGTTCCATGCAAGGCGCGTTTGTGAAGGCGTACCGGGGGTACTTCAAGCAAACGGAACGAAGCAGGGGGCGAAAAGGCGGTGAAAGGTGCCACTGAACGGGTTTTCAGACACGCCTAGTTGGCATAGTTTTCATGCGGCCAAGACAGGTACACAGCAACGCCGCCTTCTTCGCGAATTCGGAAGCTGATTGAAGCCTCAGATCCAAATTGGAACAGCATCCGCTGCCTAATATTCCACAGCGCGCAGCCGCTCGTATCATCAGGCGGATTGATAATTTTTTTCTCAAGCTTTCGAAGGGCTTCGTCCGTCATCCCCATCCCGTTATCTTCCACAATAATCGTATGATAGCGATCATTGCTAACACCTGAAATGGTGATGAGCCCATCACCGTCAAATCGTTCAATCCCGTGCAGCACCGCGTTTTCAACGACAGGCTGCAGGAGCAGACGCGGAATCTGAGCACCAAGCATCGAATCAGGCACCTCGATGCGATAGGACAGGTGCTGGATATGAAATTGTTGAATTTCCAGATAGCTCTCAACAAGCTGCAGCTCTTCCCTCAGCGTTGCGGTCAGCTTCTCGACCCGTGTCGTATAGCGATAATAGGTAGACAAGTGCATGGCAAGCCGCATGACAGATTCCTTCTTATCCAGCCTAGCAAGGCTGCGTATGAGCGCGAAACAATTGTATAAAAAATGCGGATTAATCTGGGATTGCAACTGCTTTACATTAGCTTCACGCCTGCGAAGCTCCTCCACATAAACCTTCTGAATGAGCTGTTCCGTATTCGCAGCCATATCGTTAAATCTTTGAAATAAATAAGTAAATTCATTTTTGGGGTTTACCGTTATTCTTGCGGAATAGTTGCCTTCCTGCAGCCGTTTCACACTCCGAATAAGCAAACCGATTGGGCGCTGTACATTTCGATAAAGCAAATAACCTGCGAGCAAGCTCATAATGAGCAGCAAACCGACGGAGCCGTAAAATAAATTTTGGCTTTTGACGATTGGTTTCAAAACATTTGCGAGCGGTACGTAGTCAATCAAATACCAATCCAACGTTTTTACATGCGCAGAGGTGACGAGAAAATCATCCCCATTTATCGTCATAATTTGATTGGACGCTTCTGGGACGGTCATTTTTTTGAGCAGCGCTTGAATGCTCTTGGTCATTTCTTTATCAGCCGTTTTATTTTTTATCATGCGCCCATCGGAATGGACAAGAAACGGATCGCCTTTGCCTGCCAGCTTGAAAGTATCCAAATCTTTAATGAGATGCTCCTCTGGAAAAGAAATCTCAACGATAATACCGGCTTTCTCGATATCGGTGATTTTGCTTTTTGGCTTGACGATATGGCGTACGAAACGATTTTGCTTTATGTTTTGAATCGTCATTTCCTCGTACTTCCAGGTCGGGGTCAATATTTTTTTGATCGATTCGAGATCATACGAGAGATACGTATTTGTTGAGACGAGCTGCTTGCTTGCCGGCGCTGTAATGCTGTATTGCGTATCCCAGCGCTGTGCGACATTGAGCAGGCGAAGCCTCTCGAGAATGCGCAGCTTCTCATCGTTTCGCTGGTATGTGCTTTCAATTAAATGTAAATTTTGCAGCTGCTGGATATGGATATCTTCGCTGAGCAGAAAGCCAAGCGTCGATAGCGTTGTTACGCTTTTATCAACCTCGCTCGCTAGAAATGTAATGTCCTTCTGCTTCAACGATTTCATTTCTTCCGTGATAACTCCGATGCTTGTTCGTATAGAAAGCGTATACAAAATAATGATCGGGATAAGCAAAAGGACGATCAATGTAATCATTTTGGCAAATGTGTTTTCTCTTAAACGCATGCTGGAGTCCTCTCTTTTTATGAAAATAATGATACATAAGTAAACAAAATGGCATGCTTCCAAAGATCGTGGTCTATAGAACAGGAG
>NZ_JBFRDK010000279.1:0-5244 GCF_052113545.1 Paenibacillus sp. TAF43_2 | reverse complement strand
CGGCTGCCCTTACGGCTATTCGAACTTTGCAGGCTGTTGAGCCCATCCTATTCCAATAGCCGCTCCTGCAACCGCTTTACGTCCAATCCAGCAAATGTGAATAAATCTGTTATTTCCATTGCACTTCCAACAAGTGCCCGCTTAAATCTTAGATTCAATAATTGGGGCTAGCGGAAGCTCTTAATAAATTGAACCGCTTTGCGTATATCGGTCTCCGGCTGATCTCCAACTTCGCGTTCGATCGTCAGATAGCCATTATATCCAATCTCCTTTAACGCCGTAAAGTATCTGTCGAAATCAACATTCCCTTCGCCGAGCGGCAGCTCACGGAAAAACTGTCCCGTGCTCACCATCTCCGCAATTTTGGCATGATCCATCGGCTCATAGCCAAGCGCACCGTATACCATGCGAGGATCTACCACCTTGCGACGTATGCCGTCCTTGACATGGGTGTGAACGACGTAATCCTTAAGCAGGCGAACCCCTTCCGCTGGATCATCCCCCGTCACCATCACCATATTGGCAGGGTCAAAGTTGACAGATACTCCTCTGCCACCTAGCGTATCCAGAAAACCTTTCAGATGGGCCGCCGTCTCCGGACCGGTCTCGATAGCGAAATAGGCCTTCATGCTGCTGGCATATTCATTCAGCTCGCGGCAAGCCTCCTGCATAACAGCGAACACCTCTCCATCTTGGTCCTCCGGCACGATTCCGATGTGTGTCGTTACAATGGTCGTGCCGAGGTCCAGCGCCAAATCGAGAATCCGCTTTGATTTCTCTACTTTTTCCTCGTTAACGGATTTATCCTGGAAGCCATGGCCGCCCAGGTCGCCGCATAACGCGCTGATTTCCAGCCCTAATGAATCGATATAAGCCTTCAGCTCCCTGCGGGCGGCAGCGCCGAGATTAGCCGGGTCCATCTCGCCTGAAACGGCATAGATTTGCACCCCCTCCGCTCCAACCTCCTTCGCCTTCTTCAGCCCTTCCTTAACGCCGACGCCAAAGCTGTCTACAATGACGCCTATGGGATTTCCGATATTTACAGACATGCCGATTCCACGCCTCCCCTAGTCGAAATGAATTTCCTTGCCTAGAGTCGCCGACTCGTACACGCCGCAAAGTATTTTCATGATTTCAACGCCGTCCTGCACTGGACTGATCGTGTCTTTCTTCCCTTGGCAAACTTCAACAAAGTAATTGATTTCGTCTTGGAAGCCCTGCACAAATTCGAATGAGAGATTGTCAATTTGCGGCGTGGCGTTCAGAATCGTGTCATACTTCTCTGTAATTAAAGTCAGCTCCGGCTCCAGCTCGACGCCGCCTTTCTCGCCATAGAGCTTTACCGTCAGCTCATCCTGCTTGGCATGCAGCGTAAAGCTGACATCAACCAGCAGCGACGCCCCGTTCTCAAAGCGTACCAGCGCATTGGCCATGTCCTCAACCGTGTTCAGTGCTGCATCATAATCGGCTGCCTTGTAGAACTTCAAGTTTTTCACATTGGAGCGGTTGCCTAAACGGTTGTAGGTGTTGCCGCTAATGGATTTAACTTTGGGCTTGCCCATCAAATACCAGCAAAGATCGATGACGTGAACGCCGATATCGATCAGCGGACCGCCGCCGGAGCGCTCCACATCAGCGAACCAGCCGCCAGGGTTGCCCAGCTTGCGTATGCATGAAGCTTTGGCGTAATAAATCGGGCCGATTTCACCATTGTCCAAAAATGCTTTTACAATCCGCGTATTGGAGGCATAGCGGCGGACAAATCCTACCTGCAGCGTCTTGCCGGATTCCTTGACAGCCGCTTCAACCGCTCGTGCCTCCTCCACCGTTTTGCTAAGCGGCTTCTCGCAAAGCACATGCTTGCCTGCCTTCAGAGCGGCGATACTAATCTCCGCATGGGTGTTGTTCCAAGTACAGATGCTGACCGCATCAATATCGGGGTTCGCCAGTAGCTCGTTGTAGTCGGTGTAAACGTTAGGAATGTTATATTTCTCCGCCTTTGCCTTCGCCCGTTCTTCCTTCAAGTCGCAGACAGCGACCAGCACGGCATCCATGTTTTTGCTGTAGGAGCCAAAGTGCATTTCTGATATGGAGCCAGCTCCGATTACGCCAATTCGAATAGGATTGCTCATTGCTATTTTCTCCTCATTAGTTAATTTAGTTTAAACTGCACGCAGCGAAGGCCATGCCAGCTCGATGCCCTCTGCAGCCAGAAACCTCTGGTAAGCGGCAAGCTCTGTCTCCGAAGAGCGGACATCGCTTGGCGTCAAGCCGCGATCCAAGCAGAAGCTAGCACAATAGCCCGCTGCCTCGCCAATATTCCATTCCACCGGATGAAGCCGGTAGCAGCCGTTTGTAATATGAGTGGTTCCGATATTTTTGCAAGCAGCAAGCAGATTGTTCACTCTTACCGGGATGAGACTGCCCAAAGGAATCTGGAACGGCAGCGACGATATATCAATATAGGGCTGATTTTCCGTGCTGGGATGCAGATCAATGCGGTAACAGCCGATGCCCACTGAATCCGAGAAATATTCCGCACGGCCGTCAGGACGGCTTTCCGTTGCAACATGCTGCTCCAGAATCGTAAACTCCGCCTTGATTCGGCGCGACTCCCGAACGTACGGATACATGGCAAGCCCATCCTCTGTACCCACCACATCGGGACGAAGCCTTAGCCCGGGGTAACCTTTTCCCCCATCCGGGCGAGGAGCCTCTGTCTGCATCCAATAAAGCAGCGAAAGGCTTAGCTGCTTCGCCTCGCTTAAGTGACGCTCCCTATCTTCCGGCTTCACATCGATAATAGAGCCCAGCCAATAATCGTTCTGCGGCCAGTTGACCAGCGAAATAGAACTGTTGTAAGTACCTTGAACGTAGTGCTCCTTCTCAGCGATTTGACGATATTTGAACAGCGAAAAAGCGCCTTCGCCAGGGAAAAGACCGTACTGAACCGGCTGCATCGTTGCCGGCTTGACGCCGGTCCAGCTTAGCAGGCGATCCGGCCAGAAATCTGCCTTGTATTCCTTCCAGAAATCATAGAGCTCTGGCTTTGGAATCGTATGATCCTCGCCTTCCAGATAATCGATGGCGAAGCAATAGGTAAAGCCCTGCATATCTTGCGGCAGCGCCTCACCTTCTACGGCATGAGGCTCCCCTGTTTCTTCACGCGCTTCCGCGCCCGTAACGTATTCCACGCCAGCCAGCGGGAGCAGGTCGCCGCATTCCGTAGCGTCGAGAAAATATGGAGCCTTCAGCAGCACCGTATTTCCGCTGTCCAAGCTTTTAACCGTCACCGAGACGATGTTATCGCCATCGCAATGGGCGTTTACTGGAACATGGCGGCGCAATATCGTCAGCTTCCCGCTATGTACATAAGGAGCAAGCTGACGCTCCAAAACGGCAAGCGCCGCGCGTGGCTCGTGACATAAACGGCTGACCGTACCGCCACCTGGGTTTAGCTGTTCGTTCTCCCGTGCCGCTGTCGTGAGTGGAAAGGCATCCCGGTAATAAGCGCGGATATCCTCGCGAAAGCGGCGATAGCTCCGGGTGCAGCCGAAGGACTCGATCCAGGGATGCTCGTCAGGCGGAACCGCCTGACTCGTTAATTGACCGCCGATCCAATCCGTCTCCTCGGTCATGATAACGGTTTTGCCCGACTTCGCCGCTGCCAGCGCCGCCGCAACTCCTCCCGTGCTTCCTCCTACAACTACGATGTCGGCCATTGCTTCTCGTTCCATGCGTATATCTCCTTTGGGGTTAAATAATGGTTGCAAAATAGTCATAGCTGCGCCGAATGCCTTCCGCCTCGCTGCCTACACCTTCATATTCAAGAACAAACGCTCCGCGGTATCCATTCTCCACCAGCTTGTTCACGATTTTCTCCAATTCAACATCGCCGTCTCCTAGGTTGATTCCTTCAAAAGCTTTGCCTCCGAGAGACTTATAACGCCCGTCTTCACGCATTTCAAAATCCTTGAAATGAACATGCGAGACATAGGGGAGCAGCGTCTCAAGCGCGGCTGTCGGATGCTCGTCTACGAGCAGAAAATTGCCTGTGTCAAACGTGGATCGCAGAGCCGGAGAACCAACCCGATCGATGATCGTTTTGACCTGTTCGCCGCTTCCCGCTAACTTTCCGTGGTTTTCCAAACAGAGAACCAAACCTTCCTTCTCAGCGACCGCAGCAGCTTCTTTCAGTCCATCCACAATCCAGTCCAGCGCTTCTTCGTAGGTTGCAATGTCGCTGTGGTTGCCGGAGAACACGCGGATGACGTTTGTTCCCAGTATCTTCGCAACAGGGTAGGCATCCGTAATCTCCTTCAGCGCCCCTGCTCTTTCCTCCTCGGTTGCCTTGACGAAATCATTGGCTACCGCGTAGCTGGACACCTTGATGCCATTATCTCTCACAAATGCAAGCACGCTTGGCAGTTCCTCCAGAACGTCCTTCCAGAACACATTCAACAGCTCGACATCCTCAATCCCTTCATCCTTGCAAAAGGATAGAAAATCCAGCACCTTCCATCCGTTTTCTCTCACGGTTCTGTGCATGCTCCACATGCTAAGTGACAGCTTCATTTTGCAACTCCCTCCATGCTCTGTTATGGCCTCGCTTTGTTGAAAGGCAACGCTATTGCTTACTGCGTACCACCATTGTAAAAGCTGCCATCCGGCATAAATAGAGTAGACCGATGACCATTTTTGGTAACTTGATGCGATTATCTCTCCATTCACTAAAAAAAGAATTGAAAGTTCCTAGCACAGCCCTATTTGTTCGTAGTCGGCTTGTGCTATCCTCTACTTTTGCTGGCTACGCTCTCCAACAGTCGAAACGAATGCGAAAGTTGAATAATTTAGATCTTATATAACTAAAAAAGGGGCTGTCTCAAAAGTCATTTTGCGATTTTTTGAGCACTGCTTAGAACTTATTTTCATCGAGAAAAAGGACCTCAAGCTCCACTATACAGTGGAATTTGAAGTCCTTTCATTTGAAAACGGGGATGTTCTCCTGTCATGCAAAGACTTTTGCGGCAGCGCCTGCAGCATCTTCATCTAAGTGCAGAAATGCACTTATTTAACCAAATTTTCTTCAAATCTAGGTCAAGTCCAAAGTTGTGTGTAAAATCCTCGAACAGAAAGCCTACTCATCAAGAGTAGGTTCTTGCGTTGTTTTTGGTTTTTTCTTACGCCATTCATGGTACACTGTCATTTCAATATATTTCTTGCCGACGGACCACTTTTCATCCA
>NZ_JBFRDK010000278.1:0-5269 GCF_052113545.1 Paenibacillus sp. TAF43_2 | reverse complement strand
ATGTAAGATATTCCATTTCTGATTGCTGTATTCGTTTAATCAACACTTCATTCAAAATGGGAAGTTTCATCTCCATCCATCCTTGCGCATTATAATGGGATTCATTTGAAAGGTGAAATCTGCATTAACATTCATAAAGAACATTTCCTGTCTGTGATAAGTCATAGCCGGAAATAGCTGCAAGCTCCTGTTGAAATGAAGCGGACTTCAAAATTTCGATAATCAAGTTAATGAGATCGCTATTCTCCGAATTTTTCATAATGACAAGATCATAACGTTCACTAACTAAAGGAATAAAGTCCACTCCGTTTACGATCGCTGCTGCTTTTTCTATCCCAACTCCAACATCTGCCTCGCCACCCGCCACTTTGGCTGCAACGCCTAGATGATTTGTGAGTTCGTCCTCATAGCCGAGAAGCTCGCGTGCCGAAATACGATGCAATCGAAGCTGTTCATCTAACAATACACGAGCCCCGGAGCCTTTTTCTCTATTAATAATACGTAAGTCCGGCTGAACAAGATCGCTCCATCCTTTTAGGTTTCGCGGATTCCCTTTTTGGACAAATAGCCCAGCTTTCCTAGATAGCAGATTAATAACAACGTATGACGAACCGACGAGCAGCTTACGTATGTACGGAATATTGTATTCGCCCGTATCGCCGTCTAACAGATGGGTGCTTACGACATCGGATTGCCCATTGTACATGGAGATCAAACTATCTAGACTGCCGGCATTAGACCGCAGTGGGCGCAGTGCGTGTGTATATTTCTCAATATGCCTTCCGAGTATGTCGAGGCTGATGTCTTGTCCTGTGATGACAATGGAGCGAGCCCCAAGGCTTTGGCGTGCTGTGCTTGCAGCATCTGGTTGAACAATTAAAGCGTCACGCAAGYTTTGCTGGTTCCCCTTCGAGCGCTGCTTATAGGCTTCTAAATCAGAAGCGTCCACTCTCATTTGTTTACCTACTCGGTATGAGGCCAAATCCCCTTTTTTGATAAGATCATAAACGGTTAATTTGGATATTTTGAGCAGCTTAGAGATTTCCTCTGTCGTATAGGAAATATTTTCAGATATGTTAATCACCTCTTAAGGATTGTATGCAGTAATCATTATTGTAGCATAAACAACGGAAATACTGTGGTGATTCGCTTTACAAATCTATTTCCTTCACCTTATAATCGGAAAATGGATTATATCTATTTATATCTAAACATAACGAAAGAGGGTATTAAATGATTAATTTTCTTAAAAAAAGCTATGTTTTATTGTATTTGGTTATGTTTATGGTCGTTGTAACGGCCTGTGGTTCGAATCAAACGAATCAACCAAGCTCCACCAATCAACCAGAAGTAACAGCAATTAGCACGGAAACACCTGCTGAAAATGTTGATTTAACGATTTCGGCAGCTGCAAGCTTAACGGATACGTTAAAGGAAATTGAAACACAATTTAAGGTAATTCACCCTAATGTAAAACTGAATTTTAACTTTGGCGCTTCAGGCGCTCTTCAGAAGCAGATTGAAAATGGTGCGCCTGCGGACCTTTTCCTCTCAGCTGCTTCCAAAAACATGAAGTCACTAGTAGATGCGAAGCTGATTGCTGAGGATAGCCAAACCAATCTCCTCTCTAATGGTCTCGTGCTCGTCACTTCAAAAACGTCAAAAACGCAGCTTGCAAAGGTTAATGATCTGTTGAACGCTGATGTCAAAACGATTGCAATTGGCATCCCAGAGAGCGTACCGGCTGGAAGCTATACGAAAGAAGCCTTGGAACAAGCAAAGCTATGGGATAGCTTGCAACCGAAGGTTGTTCAAGCGAAGGATGTCCGTCAGGTTCTTCAGTACGTTGAAACAGGCAATGCAGACGCGGGTTTTGTTTATAAGACTGACGCTTTAACATCAGATAAAGTCAATATTGTCCTTACCGTTGATCCTGCAACATACACGCCGATCACCTATCCGATTGGTATCGTTACAGCAACAAAGCATCTTCCAGAATCGAAGCAATTTTATGATTATCTTCAAACGGCAGAGGCAATGGCTGTGTTTGAAAAATTCGGTTTTTCGAAGCCATAATGCATGTAAGAAAAAGCAGTACTTAAAAAAACCTCTATTCTTCCACTGGGAAGAACGGAGGTTTTTTGCTTATGTCTGCTATTTTATTAGGGGTTTAAAATAAGCTTAAGGCCTTCAATTTTGAGCTGATCCATACGAATAACCCAGTTTTTAATGGATTCACAAGTTTCTTCGTCTAGATTAAGAAGCTCTTTCATATCCTTTGTTAACTCTTTTTCATCGTCATTGTAGTCGCCGTCAGCGAATATGAGAAGCAGAATTTCTGCGAAAAAGATTTTTTTTACATGATCATCATTAATATTTCCTAGTATATCTGCTAACTGCTTTTCGGATGAAAAGCTTATTACGGCTTGCTGCATATCCATCTCTTGCATATACGATTGAAGAAATCCTTGTTCTTTCTTGTGAATGAACCCATCAGCATTTGCTGCAAGATGTGCTAATTCGAGAAATGCTTCTTTTTGCTCCTTGGTTTGTAGAAAATGTAAAAACATAAGGTCCACTCCCTTCATTCGAAAATATTTACTCATACTCTTWTTCGACATGATTTGACTATTTCCTACTTGCTGCTTATCTTTTCTATTTCATTAAATGTTTTGTAGCCTTCTATTTTGTTTAGTTTTATTTCAAAAGGATGGTGGTCTTCATGAAACAAAAATTCAACACGATGCAATTTATAAAATGCTTATACAGCCGTTTTCGTGAGGATGATGTGCCTGCGCTTGGCGCACAGCTGACGTATTATTTGATCTTATCGTTTTTCCCCTTTCTTATATTTATGGTCAGTTTGCTTAGCTTTATCGAAATGTCTGGCGATAGCGTGATCGCAGAGTTTATTCGCCTTCTACCTGCAGAGGCAAGTGATACAATTAGCGGAATTCTTGCTGAAGTTGTAGATAACAGCAGCGGAACACTGCTGTCATTCGGTATGATTGCAACCATTTGGTCTGCTTCAAACGGTATTAATGCGATTTTGAAAGGGTTGAACAAAGCGTACGATGTTGAGGAAAAGCGGCCGTTTTGGAAGGTACGCGGTATTTCGCTGCTATCAACCATTTTTTTAGTCGTCGTTATTGTTTTGGTCATGGTTACGCTTATTTTCGGTAAAGCTATTGGCGAATACTTATTTAAGTGGCTTGATTATCCAAATGGATTCGAATGGATTTGGAATGTATTGAAGTATGTAATACCAATTTCCGCAATGACAGCCGCCTTTTCCTTGCTTTATTGGATTGTTCCTAACAGAAGGCTGAGCTTAAAAGAAGCTGTGCCAGGTGCTTTATTTGCAACGTTTGGTTGGATTGCGACTTCGCTTGTTTTTCAGTTTTATATGAACAATTTTGGCAACTATTCGAAAACATACGGCAGTCTTGGCGGAGTAATCATCCTGTTGATTTGGCTCTACATTAGCTCTATCCTCATCATGCTTGGCGGTGAAATCAATGCTACGCTCGCATCAGCAAAAAGCATAATTCCACCCAATAACTCAGCTAGACATAGCTTTCGCATTCCGCTTAATCAGAATAAGGATATTAAAACGATAACATAAGTGGTAATTTTGCAGCCTTGTACAGATACTGGGCGATTATTAACCTTAAATGGATTATAGGCATATGCTGAATAATCTGATTTTGAGGAGTAATGCTGCATGTATCAAATTGAGCAAAACACGATTAACTACGCATATCCATACTCGGATGTTTTCGCAACCAGTGTAAGATTGATGCAGAGCGAACAGCCGCTCACTTTTGTTCTCGTTCATGGCTCCTGGGCGGATGCGAGCTTTTGGAATGGCATCGGTTATGAATTAACCAGTATGGGCCATACCGTGTTCGCGCCTGAATATCCTGGGCATGGTGCAGATCCTAATAAAAACGTCACTCATGAAATGATAAGTCATTCTGTAGCTGCTTCTATTGCGTCAAGAAATCTTCAGCAAATCATACTTGTGGGTCACAGCTTCGGAGGCTCCGTCATCCAAAAGGTTGCAGAGCTCATTCCAGAGCGTATTAGGAGGCTCGTATTTTTGGATGCTTTTGTATTAAACGACGGTGAAATGGTCGCCGATGAATTCCCAGCCCCAGTAAAAGCTAGTTTCCAGCAGCTTAGGGAAAACTCGAAGGATGATACGATCATGCTGCCATTTTCGCTGTTTCGTGAAACATTTGTTAATTTGGCAAGCCTCGGCTTAGCGGAGAAAATGTACAGTATGGTAAGTCCAGAACCAGCAAAACCTTTTTACGAAAAACTCGATCTTAAAGTATTTTATAGCTTGAATATGCCGAAAAGTTATATTTTCTTAACGGAGGATAATGTTCTTCCACAGTACAACAGCGAATATGGATGGCATCCGCATATGTCCAATCGACTTGGCTTGTTCCGATATATCCAAGGTCATGGCGATCATATGTCAACAGCAAAGACGCATCCTGAGATGCTTGCTCATCGTATTTATGAAGCTGGACGAGATTAAACGGATAAATCAGAATGAAGAAAATATAAAAGTTATTTCAAAAGCATCAAGTGAAACATAAAAAGCGCGTGCCGATTTAATATCGGCACGCGCTTGTTGTGTTGCTTTCTCTCATAATTGTAAAAGGTTATTTAAGGAACGAATTGCTGGACGATGCGTACGATTTCCCCGTTCTTGATCGTCATATGATAAGGAAAGCTCTTCATATCGAAGTCGTCTTCCGTATTGATGAGTTCAATAAACTTTTTAACTGAAATCGGTTCATTCCAAACAATATCTGCATCATTAATATTGCCCGTTCGATTATAGATTTGCATAAGCACCTCAGCGTTATCGGCTATCGGTAAGTCACGCAAGGTTTCATCATCATTCTCAATGTAATAACCATCTGGCGGGGCATCTAGCCCAGAATCCTTTTCACGCTCAAGGAAAATCTTTGTCGCTGCATCACCCTCGTACCAATCGATTTGGTCGATAGATAATGTGTAATGATTATTTTCCCCTTTTGTCATTGCAACGTAGCCAGTTATCATATCCGGTGTTTGTTCTACCGGTGTATATTCACGGCCTCCCGCCGGCGCAAAGCTAAAGGCCGTGAGACAAGCTATCGCAACAGTTGCGATCAATACATATTTTTTCATAGCGCAGACGCTCCTTCTATATGGTATATATTCTTATTCGGCTTACTTATACAATATAACGAAATGGGGGTGCAGAAAG
>NZ_JBFRDK010000277.1:0-7735 GCF_052113545.1 Paenibacillus sp. TAF43_2 | reverse complement strand
ACATTAATGTTAAGTAGTTCCACGAATTCGTAGTAAAGCATATAAATATTTAAAGAAACGTATTGCCTAACGATCAAATCTGCATTATTATGTTAGATAACCTTACACAAAGAAAGTAAATGCCTGCATTGTCTTTCCGTTTGTAGGATGACGGTGATGCTGCAATTTATAAAGGCAGAATATTTGGTAAATTTAACATACTAGCACTTGAGGCATGAGGGGGAATTTTTGAATGACAACTATACTTATTCGGAACGCAGTAGTTATGACTATGAACCACGACAATCAGATTTTCACAGGTGATGTCTTAATAGAGGGAAGCCGAATTGCCCAAATGGGCGAACGGTTGGACACACAGAATGTTGATCGTGTTATTGAAGCAGGCGGAAAAGTGCTGCTGCCCGGGTTTGTACAAACGCATATCCATTTATGCCAAACGCTGTTTCGAGGGAGGGCTGATGATTTATCGCTCATTGAATGGTTGAAGGAAAAAATCTGGCCACTTGAGGCTGCTCATAGTGAGGATTCTGTTTACTACTCAGCCATGCTCGGGATTGGCGAACTGATTCGCAGCGGTACAACGACTATTCTGGATATGGAGACGGTTCATTATACAGAATCGGCTTTCCAAGCCATTAAAGAAAGCGGCATTCGAGCACTCTCTGGAAAAGTGATGATGGATCATGGTACGGAGGTGCCGCTTGCTCTGCAGGAAAATACTCAAAAATCGCTGCAGGACAGTGTGGATCTTCTCGAAAAATGGCATGGTGCCGAAAATGGGAGAATTCAATATGCCTTTTGCCCGCGTTTTGTTGTTTCATGTACCGAGGAATTGCTTATTGGGGTTCGTGACTTGTCTGCCAAGTATGGCGTAATGGTGCACACGCATGCATCGGAAAACCAAGGCGAAATTGCAATGGTTGAGGCGGAACGCGGAATGAGAAATGTCGTCTATCTCGATCATATTGGACTTGCGAAGCCGAATCTTATTTTGGCACATAGCATTTGGTTAGATGAGGAGGAAAAAAGAATTATACGGGAGAGGGGAGTCAAGATTACTCATTGTCCGGGCTCTAATATGAAGCTTGCGTCAGGCGTTGCAGAAATTCCGCATCTTCTTGAGCAAGGGATTGATATTGGCATTGGTGCGGATGGCGCGCCTTGCAACAATAATTTGGATATGTTTCAGGAGATGCGCTTAACCGCTTATATGCAAAAGGTGAAGCATGGTCCTACGATTATGAATGCAAAAACGGTGCTGCGGATGGCGACGATGGGCGGAGCGAAGGTGCTTGGCTTAGAAAATGAGATTGGCAGTATTGAGACTGGTAAACTCGCAGATTTGCAGCTGCTTGATTTGGAGGATTTCCATGTGTATCCATCATTTGATGCGGATTGGTATTCAAGAGTTGTTTATGCGGCGACAAGAGGCGATGTTGATACCGTTCTTATTGATGGGCAAGTGGTCATGGAAAACAAGATCGTGAGAACGGTTGATAAAAAAGTTGTCTTAAAGGAAGCGGATCGCTCACTCAAAAAATTGATCGCTCGATTGTAGCTGATAGGTTGAAGGCTAAGCTAATGATTACGCTGCGAGGGCTAAATGCACTAATGCTAATGGAGGGATAGCGGATGGATATGCATGATGTATTGGAATCGTTGAAGGCAAGCGACGAGCCGAGTGTGCTCGCTACCATTGTATGTGTTGAGGGTCATTCCTATCGTAAGACCGGAGCGTCGATGTTGTTCAGCTTCAGCGGTGATCAGATTGGATCTGTTAGTCCTGGCTGCTTGGAGCAAGATTTGTTAGAAAGGGCGGCGGGGGTATGGGATTCCGGTCAATTCATTTGTGTCGATTATAATATGAAGCCTGAAGAGGATGCTATATGGGGTGAGAGTGTGGGCTGCGGCGGCGAAATTCGCATGTTGCTGGAGCCTGTGGAAGGACGATTGCGGGCGATTTTGCTTGAAGCGAAAGCAAAAAATGATGCCGGCATTTCCGTTAAGCTAATGCGAAGCTGGGATGAGAAAGAAATCAGCTACTCGCTTATTGATAACCTTGGCGATCACTCACTGGTGGACTATGAAGATGAACTGAACAACAATTCCAATCAAATGACGCTCGTAATTACGCCTAGACCTCGTTTGGTGTTATTCGGGCTAGGAAAAGACGCTGAAGCTATCTATTCGTTAGCGATACAAATTGGCTTTCGTGTTATAGCAGCTGATTGGCGGCTGGCGTTATGTACGAAGGAAAGGTTTCCACACGCCGAATGTGTGATTGGATCTCCCGTACAAATAATGGAGCAGGTGCAACTCCGTCCAAATGATTATTTAATCGTATGCAGCCATAATTTGTCTCAGGATAAGGACATGATTAGGCTTGCATTGCCTCTAAAGCTTGTTTACATCGGCGTTCTTGGTTCAAAGAAGCGGATACGGATGCTGTTTGAGACCTTTCTCATTCCATCCAATGTACACGCTCCGATAGGTCTCTCGATTCATGCAGATGGACCGTATGAAATAGCTGTCAGCGTTGCGGCTGAATTAATTGCCATACGTGCAGCAAGGAAAGAGAGCCTGAGCCAGGAGGGGAGCAAACATGCGAATATCAGCCCTTTATTTAGCAGCAGGACAGAGCATGCGTATGGGAGTTCGAAAGCAATCGCTCGAGCTGTCGAAGAACAAGCCGCTGGCACGGATGGGGCTGCTGGCTCTGTTGTCCAGCGATCTTCATGAGATCAAGGTTGTTGTTAATCCCGAAGATTCAAATGATTGGATCCAGGCAGAGGATAGTGCTGTAAGTGCTGCTCATCATTTTCAGTCTAGCGGTGTCACTGTGATTGAATGTGCGGATGCGCAGAAGGGAATGTCCTATTCGATCCGCTGCGGCCTTGAAGCGCTCTTGAGAGAGGGAGCTGCGCTTGATGCAGTTGTGGTTGTACTCGCTGATCAACCCTTTATTACTTCCGGAATGATTAATAGGCTTATCCGCTGCTGGAGTGAGCGTCCGGAGCTGGACTTTGTCGCAACCGCTGTGCATGAAGCGAATGAAGGGGAAATTGTTCTAATGCCTCCGGCGATATTATCCCGCTCCATGTTCGATTCTTTATTCCAATTAAAGGGCGATGCTGGAGCTCGTAAGCTGTTCGGATCAACTGAATTTCAAGGCTATGGGCTGCTGGCGTTAGATCGTGAGACATTATTTGACGTAGATACGCCAGCTGATTTTGCTTTAGCTAAAAAACGATATTTGGGTTTGTCAAAAGAGTGTTAGAAGTAAATATGTGAGTATATATAACATTAAGTTCATTAGAATTGTGCGAATTGCACAAAAAGAGATGAATAAACCCGATTAAAAAATACATGTTACATATATTGACATGTAGTTAACGTGGGCATATATTGAAATTACGTTATTAATCTCATCTGTAACGAGCGAAAGTGACAGCAGCTGATCATGGCAGGCATCACAGAACATTTCGCAGCAAGAGGCGGTAAATACAGAAGCAATAAGGCACCTTGTCCTCTTTTTTTAAAAAAATAGAGAGTCGGGGAGGAACAGTATGAAATCGTCTAAAAAAGCATTTTTCTCAAGTTTAGCACTTTTTTTAACGCTCGTATTGATCATTAGTGGCTGTTCAAGCAACAAAACAAACAAGGTTGATGAAGGTGCAGGGAAAGCGACGGAAGCGCCAAAGAGTGATGCAGCAACGGATGAACCTGCTAAGCTGCCACGGGTTGCATTCGTATATATCGGCCCCCCTGGTGATGGCGGTTGGACGTTCGAGCATGACAAGGGAAGATTGTACATGGAGGAAAAGCTTGGCATAAAAGCAGATACGGTTGAGAACGTACCTGAGAGTGCAGATGCGGAACGAATCATTACAGAGCTGGCGCAAAACCATGATGTCATCTTCACGACTAGCTTCGGTTATATGGATTACACCTTAAATGTAGCGAAGAAATTTCCGAACGTGAAGTTCCTTCATACCGCAGGCTACAAAACCAATGACAATATGGGCACATTTTTCGGTAAAAATTTTGATGCGAGTTACTTAAGCGGCATTGCAGCCGGCAAAATGACGAAAAAAAATGTAATCGGATATGTTGGCGCATTCCCGATTCCAGAGGTCATTTATAACATAAACGCCTTCACGCTTGGCGTACAAAGCGTAAATCCAGATGCTAAAGTAAGCGTTGTGTGGACGAATACTTGGTTTGATCCAACAACGGAGCGTCAAGCAGCAGTAAGTCTCCTTGATAAAGGCGCAGATGTGCTGCTCGCATATCAAGATTCGCCGGCAACACTGCAAGCAGCAGCAGAACGTGGTGCAATGGCTGGTGGTAATGACTCTGATATGACAAGGTTTGCGCCTGAAGCGTATTTGACGAACCCGATATGGAACTGGGGACCTTATTATACAAAAACGGTTCAATCGATTATCGACGGTACTTGGAAAAGCGAGCAATATTCTGGATCATTATCTGACGGAATGGTCGATATAGCGCCACTTGGTCCTAGTGTGCCAGAGGATGTTAAAACGTTAGTAAGTGATGCGAAAGCAAAGCTGATAAGCGGAGAGCTTAATGTATTTACAGGACCGATTACGGATGCTTCCGGTGCAGTGAAGGTTGAAGCTGGAAAGACGCTGACGCTTGAAGACATTTTGGTTATGGATTGGTTCGTAAAAGGCGTCGACGGCACGATCCCGAAATAAACATCTTTGCAAATATAGAGAAGTCAACAAATCCCTGAATTAAGGGATTTGTTGATTTATTCAACGCATTTCAAGTTTGCTTCACAAACGTTGAAGGAAGTGATGTTATGCATAAGAAGTATTCGGTGGAGATGCGCCAAATCGTGAAGCATTTTGGTACGGTCGTTGCAAATGATGGAGTTGATTTCCGTGCAAAGCCCGGACAAATTCATGCGCTCTTAGGTGAGAACGGTGCGGGCAAAAGCACGATGATGTGTATGCTCTCGGGGGTATACAGGCCGACCAGCGGAGAAATCTTCTTAAATGGGGAGCTCACGAGAATTCGTTCCCCTAAGGATGCGATGAAGCTTGGCATAGGCATGGTCTTTCAAAACTGAAATCGTTAAGACGCTTTATCGCGGCGCGAACCTTATTATTTTGGATGAGCCAACCTCAGTGCTTACGCCTGGTGAAGCGGAGCAGCTGTTCGCAACGCTGCAGCATATGAAGGCTGAAGGCAAAACGGTCATACTGACAACGCACAAACTGAAGGAGGTTATGGCTGCTTCCGACCATATATCCGTTATGCGCAAAGGAAAGCTTATTCATTCGATGGAGAAATCCGCGACGAATGAACACGATCTTGCGAAGCTTATGGTCGGCAAAGATATCCGCGAAAGCCGTCCATTCCTTCCTAGGCCGCAAGGGAAACGATTGCTTGACCTGCAGCAGGTTGACGTATACGCAGATCATGGGAAAAAGGTGCTTGATCATATTAAGCTGCATGTTAATGAAGGAGAAATCGTCGGAGTGGCTGGCGTAGCTGGTAATGGTCAGAAGGAACTCGCCGAAGTGCTTAGCGGTCTTCGAGCGTGGAAACGTGGAATGATCCATTTTAACGGTAAGGAATTGCAAAATGGTTCAGTAAGGGGAGCTATTGAGTCGGGTATCGCTCATGTTCCGGAGAACCGAATGAAGAGCGGCTTAGCCGGAAGCCTTGGCATCGTTGATAATTTGCTGTTCAAATCGTATCGGACCAAGGAGCGTTCCTGCTTCGGATTTCTGCGAATTGGTGTGAATCGAAAGTGGTCGCAAGATTTGGTCGAGCAATTTGATGTTAAAACGCCTGGACTCGATACGCCGGTTCAGCATTTGTCAGGCGGCAATCAGCAAAAACTGTTATTTGCACGAGAGGTACATCAGCAGCCACTGCTTATGGTAGCTGTCCATCCAACGCAAGGACTCGACGTTGGCGCAACAGAAGGCGTTCATCGACTGTTGACTGAAATGCGCGATGATGGCAAAAGTGTGTTGCTCATTTCAGAGGATTTAGATGAGGTTATGCAGCTTTCTGATCGTATTCTCGTCATTTACAACGGACAGATCATTGGTGAAATGGCGCGTGCTGAAGCGGATCGAGAGAAAATCGGAATGTATATGGCGGGGCTCCTGAGCGCAGAGGAGGAAGCGGGGTGAGCAAACAAAAAACAAGTTTACTCAAAGACGGAACGCTTGCTGTTGAAGCTGTTCGGGAGCCAAACCGCTGGAGCTTGCAATCATATCGCATTGAAATTGACAGCACCAAAAAAGGCGGCTCGTGGTGGATACCTCTCGTGTCGGTGCTGCTTGCTTTAGTCGTATGCGGCATATTCATTGCAGCAAATGGGATAAACCCGCTTCCTGTCTACAAAAAAATGTTCACAGGCGCTTTCGGCACCTCTTACGGTTTGACAGAAACGCTTGTCAAAACGATTCCGCTGCTGCTATGCGGGCTTGGCGTAGCGATAGCTTACCGAATATCCGTGTGGAATATCGGTGCAGAAGGACAGTTTGCTGCAGGGGCAATGGCCGCTACTGCGATGACGATTTATTTTCCGAATATGCCAAGTATTCTCGTTATTCCCGTTATGATCGTATTCAGTATCATTGCCGGCGGTATTTGGGGGTTGTTAACCGCTATTCCTCGGACTTTTTTTCAAGTGAATGAATTGGTCACTTCGCTAATGCTCAATTACGTTGCGCTGCTTGCTATGGATTATTTTGTGTTCGGACCTTGGAAAGATCCGAAGGGCATGAATTTCCCAGGAACGCCGATGTTTACAGAAGCACAGTCGCTGCCTGTTCTAGGTGATACAAGGCTGCATCTCGGTTTATTGTTTGGCATAATCGCTATTGTGCTGTATGGCTTCTTCATTAAATATACACGCTGGGGCTACGAGCTTAGGCTAATTGGTGCTAATCCCGAAGCTGCTAAAAATGCGGGCATTAAACTCAGCAGACATATTTTGCTCGTCATGCTTATAAGCGGTGGACTGGCTGGACTTGCTGGAATGGCCGAGGTCTCAGGAGTAACGCATCGCCTTATGTATGGCATTTCGCCTGGTTATGGCTATACCGCAATTATCGTGGCATGGCTTGCTAAATTACATCCCATTGGTCTTGTCGTCTCCGCGTTTTTGTTTGGAGGGCTTATTGTAGGGGGGTACAGCGTGCAAACGATTGGACTTCCTTCCTCGATATCCGAAATGCTGCAGGGCGCTATCTTGTTTTTTCTCATTGCAGGGGGCACAATCAGTAAATTTCGCCTACGAAAAATCCGCTGAAAAGGAGAGTCTGAGCCATGGAAATTGTATATCAAATGCTGCTTGCCGCCATTTCCTCCGGTACTCCGTTACTATTTGCGACACTAGGCGGCATCTTGATTGAGAGATCGGGCATTATTCAGCTAGGTGCCGAGGGGCTCATGCTGATGGGCGCTGTTACGGCCTGTCTGACCTTTCTGCAAACGGGCAGTTTAACGGTCACGCTGCTCGCCGTATGCGGAATTAGTATTTTGTTAGGCGGCATTCATGCCTTTCTTAGTGTATCCCTTCGGGCAAATCAAATTGTATGCGGCCTTGCAATGACCTTGTTTGGAGCGGGGTTAAGCGCTTATCTAGGCAAATCGGTTAGTGGACTTCCTGTACCAAGAGCAGTGCCAAAGCTGGATATGGCGTGGCTAGAAGGTGTTCCGTTTATTGGCCGTATCTTTGCTC
>NZ_JBFRDK010000276.1:0-5292 GCF_052113545.1 Paenibacillus sp. TAF43_2 | reverse complement strand
GAAGTAGTCGGCGTTGAGATTCGCGGCAAAGACCACTTGCTTCAGTTGATGCAAGAGTTCTCTCATGCCAAGAGGGAATATGACCGTTTTGCCGAAGCGCTGGAAATGGTCAAGACAACTGGATACGGCATTGCAGCACCGACACTTGCGGAAATGGCACTCGACGAGCCGGAGTTAATCCGCCAAGGTTCACGCTTTGGGGTTCGACTGAAGGCAACAGCACCATCCATCCATATGATCCGCGTCGACGTGGAATCGGAATTTGCTCCGATTATCGGCACGGAGAAGCAAAGCGAAGAGCTTGTAAGATACTTAATGCAAGACTTTGAGAATGATCCAATCAAGATTTGGGAGTCTGATATATTCGGTCGTTCCCTGCATTCAATTGTGAGAGAAGGCATTCAAGGCAAAATTGCAATGATGCCGGATAATGCCCGCTACAAGCTGCAGGAAACGCTCGGACGTATTATCAACGAGGGCTCCGGCGGATTGATTGCTATCATTCTGTAGTTGATCGATACTAGAATACGAATAAGCCGCTGCCGTAAAGGGAGCGGTTTTATTTGTTTTGCAGGAAATGCAGGTTGGCACTTGAAATTGGCAAACGGCTGTATTACTATAGGTTTGTTCGGTTAAAAGGTATATTTTTGAAGTTTTCCGTTAATAAGAGGGATAAGATGAGAGTTTATATGCTTACACCAAAAAAAAGTACATAATGCACTTTGGAGGAGGTGAAACAATGAACAAAACAGATTTGATTACAAAAGTAGCTGAATTGACTGATCTTTCGAAGAAAGATGCAACGAAAGCAGTTGACGCTGTTTTTGATGCGATATCCGATGCGCTGCAAAGCGGGGATAAAGTCCAATTGGTTGGGTTTGGTAATTTCGAAGTTCGCGAGCGCCAAGCACGTAAAGGCCGCAATCCGCAAACTGGAGATCCTATTGAGATCGCAGCAAGCAAAACGCCTGCATTCAAACCAGGAAAATCACTCAAGGACCTCGTATCCAATTAAGCATACTCCAGCTTAACTGCATTGACGCCGATGTTTGGCGGCAAGCATCCATATGCCACGGAATATAAGCATGATTTTGCTGCTTATCATTCGGCCTAATTTCGCTCGAACGGGATACCGTTCGGGCGTTATTTGTTTATTTGCATGATAGAATGGATTGCACAAACGTTACACATCCACTATAATTCACATGGATAGTATGGAATTACGGATGCGGAGGGATAACGATGGAGCCTACACATGGCGAGTACATTGTCGTAAAGGCAAAAGATCAAGGCGTTCAAGTCATCGGATTAACACGCGGGCTTGACACAAAATTTCATCATACGGAAAAGTTGGATAAAAACGAAATTTTAATTTGCCAATTTACCGATCATACTTCAGCTATAAAAATTCGAGGTAAAGCGGTTGTGATGACGAAATACGGTACGATGGAAACCGATCAGTAACAACGAATGTGCAAAGCAGGCTATGCCTGCTTTTTTTTGCCTGCCTGCATTCCGAATAATCATCCTGCACCGCTCGTACAATGAGAGATGGGACTTTATATTCATGCGGTTCGAATGAATTTAAAGGTTAAGGTGATAAGTTAATATTCGGAGGTGCAGAGTGAACATCGGAAAACCACTTCTAACAGCTTGTGTGACTGCGTTAGCAGCTACATTATTATTTACTTGGCTTCCTCATGCAGGATGGCAGCATTCGGCAAATCGCGGCGACGTGGCTGTTTTTCGCACGACGCCGGTCGTAAGGCTCTCCAACAACAATATAGTAGATGTGCTCATTGCAACTCAGCTTCATGAGCGGTTGAATAAGGCGGAATGGAATAACGGCGTTTTATCGATCGATATGCGGGTAAGCACCATTGAAGGCCGGCCGGCAATTTGGTTCTCGGATGTTGAGAAGCTTCTTCGTGTCTCATTCATACAGCTAGAGAATGTGAAACGTATTCTGATTCGAATCATTGAGGAGCAAGCGGAAGGCGATGCTTTGCTAGCTGCTGTTGATGTGCGGAAAACCGACGATTGGCTTATTTCGGAGCTGGACCATCTTGCGCAAGCGGATCCTGTGCATGATGAGCTGTGGAGAAAGAGGCTGAGAGTTAGCTTTACTTCGGCCTGGGAAAAACGTTTTGGACCAGTATCGGGATTTACTGTAAAGCCTTCCTCCATTTCGCAGCAATAAAGGTGATGTATATTGCAATTTGTTGAACAAGCAGGCTCAATCATATGTTCTTTAGAATAAGTTGTGCTATAATAGTTTAGATTATTGAGCGGCGATTTGCGCTTCTCTGTTCGGAGGCTTCCCCAATGAGAACATACCGTATACCTGAAATAGCTCAAAAATATGTGAAATATGACATGATCGAGGAGCATACGTCTCTTCCTGACTTAGCGAATGCAAGGCTTCGCTTGCTACACGCCTTCCTGAGCCAGCAAGCGTCGCTACAGACCCACAGTGAGCTCTACACGCTCGTCGTATCTCTCGTTCAGCTAGGAATGGATACGCATGATTTAATCGACACACACCAAGAGCAGCGCTCTGAGCCGGAGATGCGTTCAAGGCAGCTTAAGGTGCTGGCAGGGGACTACTTTAGCGCGACTTTTTATCAATTGCTCTCGCAAGCCGGCGAAATTGAGATGGTTTCCAAAATCAGCAGCGCGGTTAGTGAGGTCAACAGACTAAAAGTTAATCTTTACGTTCGAATGAGGCAGCTTAAGATGACCTCAGAAGAATATTTAGGTCTTGCGGTTCAGCTTAAGAGCACGTTGTTCCAGATTTTCACAGAGGTGCTGGAGGGCGAGCTTTCTCGCGTCTGGCCAGGGATTCTGGATGGCATTAGCCGGTGCGAGGTTATAGTTGATGAAATCAAGCGCAGCGAGAACCCAGCTACGTTTGATAAAAGCTGGTCCTATTGGCATATCATGCAAGCGGGGTCAGAAGATGAACGCCTGCAGCTCTCTCAGCGTATGTTTGAACCTGCATTTATTAACAGTTTGGTGGAAAAATATAAGGTGCGCAGCCAGCTTATAGCGAAGCTGAAGGTCTCAGCAGATTCAGTGAAGGTTTTGGCTGGTAAGCTGGAATCGGACAAGTTGCTCGGAGAATTGACGACTATCGTCGATAATCTATTGAACGAAAAAACCGATTACACGCCTGCACTCAATTAGACGAGGTGACTTGCAAGGGTGGATACGAACTCCAAGAGCCATGTGCATGGCGTATTTGAGCGGATTGCTCCAAAATACGATTTGATGAATGATCTGATCAGCTTTAGAAGACATAAGGCATGGCGGAAGTTTACGATGAAAAAAATGAGCGTTGCAAAAGGACAAACAGCACTTGACCTTTGCTGCGGCACTTGTGATTGGACGGTTGCTCTTGCAGAAGCGAGCGGTACTGGACAAATCGTAGGACTTGATTTTAGCCAAAACATGCTTGATGTGGGTGCTGTCAAAGTAAACAAGATGGGCTTGAATAAGCAAATTACATTAGTCCAAGGAAATGCAATGAGCTTGCCGTTCGAGGATAATTCCTTTGACTATGTTACGATTGGATTTGGTTTGCGCAATGTTCCTGATTATTTACAGGTACTGAAGGAGATGCACCGCGTTGTTAAACCAGGCGGTTTAGTTGTATGTTTAGAGGTATCCAAACCAACCYGGCAGCCATTTAAATCGATGTACAACCTTTATTTCGAACGTATATTGCCAGTTATGGGCAAAGTGGTAGCCAAAAGCTTCAGTGAATACAAATGGCTGCCCGAATCACTGAAAATGTTTCCCGGTCGACAGCAGCTTGCTGAGCTGTTTGAAGAAGCGGGTCTTCATCAGGTGAAGGCATATCCTCTGACCGGTGGAGTAGCTGCGCTGCATATGGGGACAAAGGAGAAGAAATAGCAATGATTCGCAAATTACGCATTATTTTGGAAATGATTAAGTTTGAACATACTGTGTTTGCTTTGCCTTTCGCTTTTATGGGAGCGATTCTAGGTGCAGTAATGATGGAGCAGCGCCTTCCTTCATGGGGGGAGATCGGCTGGGTAACACTTGCGATGTTTGGTGCTCGAAGCGCTGCTATGAGCTTGAATCGACTGATAGATAAGGCTATCGATTTACGCAATCCACGTACTGAAAAAAGAGCACTTCCGGCTGGCTTGCTTAAATCAGCAGAAGTCATGTTATTTATCATTGTTTCCTTCGTTTTGTTGTTTGTGGCAACTGCGAACTTGGCACCAATCGCAATGAAACTTATGCCAATCGCGGTAGCTTTGCTTGTTCTTTATTCTTACACAAAACGCTTTACATGGTTATGCCATGTTGTGTTGGGATTAACAATTGGACTCTCGCCCCTTGGCGGCTGGGTTGCCATAACAGGTCAATTTGATCTAGCTGCTTGGATATTATATATTACCGTTTCTTTATGGATTGCTGGGTTTGATATTATTTATGCAACGCAGGATTTTGAGTATGACCGCAATGCTGGCTTGCATTCAATTCCAGCTCGGTTCGGTATTAAAGGGGCAATCTGGATTGCAAGGTCCTTTCATGTCGTTACGGCAATTGGCTTTATAGCATTGTTTTGGCTGACAGACCTTAGCTGGATGTACTTGCTTGGTACTTTGATATCGATTTCGCTTCTGTTCTATCAACATTGGATGGTACGGCCACACGATTTGTCGCGCGTCCAAACTGCTTTTTTTGGAATGAACGGTACATTAAGCGTCGTGCTTTTTCTGTTTGTTATCGTTGATTTATTGGTTATTCACCAATGGTAGACGGCCGCAACGAAACCAACTGGACGAATCGATGGGTAGTAGGCATTACAGGAGCAAGCGGTTCAATTTATGGAATCAGGCTTATTGAAGTTCTCCTTCAGATGAAATACGAGGTTCATCTCGTCATAACAGAAGCTGGTTGGAGAGTACTAAAGGAAGAACTAGGCTTTGAGACGACTCGTCGTTCAGCCGCTCTTGAACAACGTTTTGGCGAGGCTATCGCGGAAGCAAGACTAGTTTTTCATCCCAATGCGGATATTGGCGCAAGCATTGCAAGCGGCTCTTACCGGGTTCAAGGAATGGTTATTGTGCCGTGCTCGATGGGGACGCTTGCGTCGATATCGCACGGCATTTCCGATAATTTGATGACTAGAGCCGCCGATGTTATGTTGAAGGAAAACAGGAAGCTGCTTATTATCCCAAGAGAAACGCCGCTTCATGCGATTCATCTCGAAAACATGCTGACGCTGGCTCGTCTTGGTGTTAGGATCATACCGGC
>NZ_JBFRDK010000275.1:0-5444 GCF_052113545.1 Paenibacillus sp. TAF43_2 | reverse complement strand
ATGCTGACCCGCACCTCACTTTCATCGTCAACGACACAGATTTTCATAATAAATCCAGCTCCTTCATGCAATCCTAAATCGAAGCTTATACAGGTAATGAAGCGAACGAGGGGGGAACTCGTATATGTCCTTATATATATTTTTGAAGAGTATCGTACAACGCTTATCACTGAAGTTCAAGTTATTCGTGCTGCTTATTCTGATTTCGATTATACCCATATCCTTGGTTAGTTATAGTTCAGAGTTCTTTATGTTTCGCTCTAGCACGGAGTATTCGGCTTCGATTTCATCGCAGTATGTCGAATTCGTCTCCAAAGAGCTGTCTGATTATTTGCAAACCTTGAACGAGTCTTTCGACGGTCTCTTTATTAATGCAAGCTTCCATAACTTCCTTGATACCCCTGCCGACCAATTAACCGAGCAGGCCAATGAGATGATGCGTTTTCGGCCATTAGTCCGGAACTCGCTGCAATTTCACCCCGAGGTGCTCGGTGTTCTATACGTCGACCTCATTGGGAAAGTATATTTCGATTCGTACCAGAAACAGTTGAACCCCGCATATTCGCTCGCAGCCGACCATCCCTATAAAGCTTCATTTGCAAGCAGCAAGCCGGAGCTCACTGCGCCGCATTTATTGCCTTATATTTTGTATAGCAAAGCGAATGTATTCTCTTACATCAGACCGATTCTGGATACGGACACAGGCCGAACAGAGGCCTTGTTCATCATAGAAATTCATGAAGAGAAAATCAAGAGCATGCTGAGCAGCAATCAGAAGGACAAGGAAGGGCAAGTCATTCTGTACCGCGAGCAAGACGATACGACTGTGTCCGAAACGCCATTAACCGCTGGTCTGATGCAAGATTTTCAACAAGCCAGTCTCGAAGCATCCGGGGCGAGCAAGCAGCTTCTGTTCACATCCAGCGGGCGGGAATACCAGGCGATCTATGACGATCTTCCCGGCAGCAAGTGGAAGATCGTATGGATGGCTCCGCTTAGCAGCATTAACAAAGGGGTTCGGCAAACATATCAGCTGACGCTTCTGATCGCTGCGCTCAGCCTGGTAATCGCCTTGATTATCGCCTTTCCTGTAATGAGCGGGATACTTAGGCCCTTGTACAGGCTGAAGAAAGGGATGCAAAGCTTAGGGCGCGGCGTCTACGTCCCGGTACCGATGAAGCACCACTATGATGAAATCGGATTCTTAATCCATAGCTACAATCAAACGCTCGACAAGCTTCAGTTCATGGAGCGCGAAGTGTATCAGGCCAACATGAAGGAGAAGGAACGCGAGCTGCTGCAGCTGCAGGCCCAGATCAATCCTCACTTTCTGTTCAATACGCTTGAGACAATCGAATCCTACGCGGTCAGGAACAATGGCGAGGCCGTCGGTGATATGGTGCAGTCCGTCTCCCGCATGATGCGATACACCATTCGCAGCGACGATGGATGGGCCACGCTGAAAGAGGAAATGGCGTACATCCGCAATTTCCTGAAGATCCATTATTATCGTAACGGCAAAGACGTTCACGCCCATTTCGAGATCGCTCCCGAGCTTCTCGATTTTCCGGTCATGAAGCTCAGCATTCAGCCCTATATCGAGAATGCGATCAAATATGGTTGGAGTCCGTATATGGGCACCGATGAGTTTCAGCTCACCGTCAAGGTTCGTGCCCAAGCGGACGCAATGACGATTGTGATATGCGATACGGGAACCGGGATATCCGCGGACGTGCTGGACAGGCTTAGGCAGTTGATTCAAGAAAAAGGGGCAACCAAAGATCCTTATTTCCGTAAGCATACCGGCATTTTCAACACGTTCCGCAGATTCATTCTGGTCTATGGGGAACAGGTTCGATTTCATGTCGAGAGCACGCCGGAGCGAGGCACCAAGTTTGAATTTCAAATTCCCTATGAACACCAAAACCGTGGTCCGGCTTAGGCGTTCCGCGTTCGCAGTACGGTTCAAGAGGAGATTCAGGGAACGTAACAAGGCAACACGAGGTAGCCATAGGCTACCTCGTGTTTGATTACGTGTCCTGAACTGTCACTGCTGCGGCCGTTGTCTGCTGCGGGTCGACCGTTTTTACCCATCTGCCGCTGCTTGCGGATTCCAGGATCGCATCGGAAATTATATGGATGCGATAACCGTCATGGAAGTTCGGAGAGACGACCGTATCGTTGACGATGGCGGATATGAAATCATGTGTTTCGATGATTTTCGTCTCACCATAACCAATTCCGAGAGCCGGAATCGGCCACAGCTCAGCACCGTTTGGATGGGCAGGACCGGTATAAATCGTACGGAATCCGCGTCTGTCGTCCGGGTCATCCGAGAAGCAGACCTGAAGCTCGTCACGCCGTTCGTAATTGAAAGCGATGGAACCTTTGTCGCCATGGATTTCGAAGGTCAGGAAGTTGTTTCGTCCCCAGGCATTGCGGGTCGCTTCGATGCTCCCGACAGCGCCGTTCTCGAATCGAAGCAGGGTGCTTATCTCATCGTCCACGTCGACGACCGCTCTTTGCACGTCGCTGGATGACTTCACCGTACCCAGCTTATCCGCGGAGCCGGAGGATACCGGACGCTCTTTAATCCACGTGTTGGCCGTTCCCATCACTTCGGTAATTTCCCCGACCAAATAACGGGCGAAATCTATCACATGTGTGCCGATATCCCCAAGCGTGCCCGAACCGGCTACGTCCTTGCGGAAACGCCAGGACAGCGGCGAATCCGGATGCGCCGACCAGTCCTGCAAATAGGTGCCCCGGAAGTTCAAAATCTTGCCGATCGCACCTTCCTCAATATATTTCTTCGCAAGCGTGACGGCAGGCGTCCGTCGATAGTTAAACGCCACCATATGCTTCACGCCGGCTTCGTTCACCGCATCCAGCATCTGCTTTGCTTCTTCCGTCGTCCGGGCAAGCGGCTTTTCGGAGATAATATGCTTCCCTGCTTTAGCCGCGGCGATGGCGATTTCGGCATGCGTATGATTCGGCGTGACGATATCGATGATATCGATGCTTGGATCTTCGATCACCCTTCTCCAATCGGAGGAGTACGAATTGAAGCCGTAGCGGGCAGCCGCCTCTCTCGCCAGCTCCTCATTGATATCGACTACCGTTTTGCGGAACGGAATGGCAGGCGCGGGCCAGAAAAACATCGGCATTCCCGCATAAGCCAGCGAATGCGCCTTCCCCATGAAACCTCCGCCAATCATCCCTACGTTTAATGTGCGCATTGTATTCTCTCCTTTACTGATACGATTAATGGATCAATACCGAGACTAGTTCTTTTACAACAGTGGAAGAATTACTTTGCCATATCTTGAATCGCTGCAGGTGCATCCGAATGGTAAACGGTTTTCCAGGATGCCAGAATGTTCTCCTTATTTACCTGCAACGACGGCACCGCTACGTACGCCGGCGCTTCTTTTCCCAACAAGGAATACGCCGCTAGAATCGCTTCCGCAACACCTTGATCGTATGGCAGCTGGGCGCCAAGTCCTTTGATCATGCCGCCCTTGGCAATGTCCAATGCCACGTTCGTGCCAAGGTCGATCGTCGAAATCGCCAGATCGTTTCGGCCAGCGGATCGTGCGGCAGCGAGCGCGCCTTCGGCCGGTACATCCCACACAACGAACATGCCATTCATCTTCGGATGCTTCGTCAACAGTGCTGCAGCGACTTTCTCGCCGTCGTTGGGACCCACGATTCCGCCTCTGTCTACGATTTTGATGTTGGGATACTCGTCTTTGATCGTTTTCTCGAACGCCTCGGTTCTTTGCTTCGTGACGAAGAAGTCCGCATCATGGTAGATCACGCCGACATCACCTTCCTCGCCGATCGCTTTCGCCAGAATATGTGCGGCTTCTACGCCATTGCCGTAGTTATCGGCAGAGACCACGCTGATGTAATCTTTGCCGGCTTGAAGTCCACTTGCCTTGTTGTCCATGAACACGAGCTTTACGCCTTCATCGGCGGCTTTCTTGAAAACGCTCGCCGTCGAGACCGCATCGACCGGAATACTGACCAGGATGTGCGGCTTTTTGGCGAGTATCGTTTCAATGTTGGCCACCTGCGTTTCTGCTTTGAAGTTCGCATCTGTCGTGGCAACGATTTCGATATTCATCTTGGCGAACGTATCCCTTAGACCATTCAACTGCGCCTTGGACCAGTCGTTACCAGCATAATGCATGGAGATAGCTGCCGTGTAGTTACCGGACTTTATCTTTTCCAGCTCTTCTTCCGTCAATTGCAGCGTTTTGGCGGAAACGGCACTCTCGCCGTCCGGCCCTTTGCTTAGAATTTCTTTATCCGGCAGGGCTTGATTAATTGTGAGCGGTCCGCTGGCTTCCGCAGATGATGCCCCGTCAGTTGCTGTCGTGTTACTTGCCGCACCGTTAGCTTCGGCAGCTGCATTCGAAGCGCCGCTGGTGTTTCCGTTGTTCGTACCGCAGCCTGCCAGAGCCAAGCTGCAAACAAGCATAAATGCTACCATTACAGAATTACATTTTCTCATGGCCAATTCCCCCAGTTTGATGATGAATGCCAAATCAATTCAAGCCTTCGGTCTTCGATACTCCGCCGCATTCATAGATCGGACGCCGTTAAAGTGACTCAACCCTCCTCTGCAAGTTCAAATAATTTCGGAGCCCTGCTTGTCTTTGCTGCCAACTGAATCTGTAAGCGTGTCCATTAAAAGTATAGAAGGTTCAAGCGGGGAAAACTGCAGAATAATTTAACATAAAGTGAGAATTTTTTAGCCTTCACGACTTTGGGTTTTAAGCGTGTATACATTTTATTATCCATCTCATCTTTACTATCATCACCGAAGGAAAGCTCCTTTTGTTTTAATAAAAAACAAGGAGCAGCTGATGCCGCCCCTTGTTCATTAGATTGAATTTACCTAATAGTTGAGTGAACGTTATTTTTTAAAACGAAATTTAGCTCTCCATATTATTAATGAAATTGCTGCTGCGAATGCAAATGAAAAAAGTAATATCAATATATACTTATCTATGTGTTAGGATTTAAATATTCGTTGATGGAGAGTACATGAATAAATTTCCGAATCATCTACATGACCTATTCCGAATTCAGAGCGCCTCTATCATTAGCAAAACCTTCAAAATCTTTATTTATTTTATCTGACATGACATTCTTATTCAAACCTAATCATTTTTAAATAAGAAACTCAATCCTCTAGGGCAGTTCGTAAAGATGATCTGTACAACCTAATTCAACAGCTCCAAGAACCAAATTAGAAATAGCTTTTAACGAATAACTAGCATTGCTTTTAACGCATAAAAGGCCAAAATCTGCACCTCTCTCTTTATACGAATAATGCCAATGAAGAGAAGTATTCTAGCAGTTCGCCACAGGAATACCGGTGTATTATAAAGAAAAAAAGCTGCGATAATCCCACACTTATTTGGGGTTATCGC
>NZ_JBFRDK010000274.1:0-5450 GCF_052113545.1 Paenibacillus sp. TAF43_2 | reverse complement strand
AGTCTCTTATTGCCAGCGTAACAGAGACCATTGCAGCAGAATTGAACTCTCCAAAAGAGCGAATTCGCGTTTTAGTTACAGAAATCCCCTCCACCCATTGGGGAATTGCCGGTGTTCCAGCAGCAGAAATTATCGCTCCGCCTAAACATACGTAGTGACTTCCACCTGCATAAATTCAGCCACTTTATTGGACGGTGAGATCGGTACCGCCAATGATGGTGGCTATTTGTTTTGATAACTGTTGCTTAGAAAAGGGGTTTACCTAACGATGAAACAAATCAGCAATTCTAAACAAATGAAACTATCTTTTTTTGGAAAAAACCTGCTTCTCTCCAGTTTGAACATCGTCTTGATTGCGCTTATCCTCATTGCAGCCAGCTATTTTATCCAAGAACGAGTTTTAGTCAAAACCTTAAATCAACAGGCAGAAGGTTTTGCAGCGCTTGCTGCAAGTGAATTCGAATTAGCCGAAGTTAAAGAAGCTTTCCAAAATCATGACGCAAACAGTCCGCTCCACAAAAAACTTATTGGGAAAATAGCTCATTTTCAAAAAACGAACAACAGTGTATCCCAATCCTATCTATACTCTGTTGATATCGCTCAAGGAAAAACTCCGATTCTGCTAGCCGTTCCGCAAGACTATATTGACTCCGGCTACACGCCGGGCACCGCTTATGAGCAATCCCCCGTTATGCTGAAGGTCATGAAAAAGCTGCTCGAAAGCAAAAAAGCAGCAACAACAGACATTTACACAAACAGTTATGGACAATGGATAACCGTCGTTCATCCCATCATGGATGAGCAAAACAATGTCATTGCAGCATTTGCGATTGATCTTCATGCGGATATCGTCTCCGAAGGAAAAAAAGAGCTGCTCCTATGGACGGTGTCCGTTCTGATAGCAGCGCTTCTCGTCATTTTGTTTATTCAAATTGTTGTACTGCGCAAATTGCTTTCACCTATTAAAGAGTTGAACGGTGCTTTTCGTAAAGTTAGCGAGGGTCAGCTTGATGTGAGTCTGCCCACTAATCGTCTGGATGAACTAGGCTTATTGAATGCCCGTTTCAATGAGATGATATTAAGCTTACGAGACATGATTAATGGTGTGCAGCAAAATGCCCATCAAGCAGCGATTCAAGCGAATGAACTAGCAACGAATGCCGAGCAAAATTCGAAGTCGCTTAGTGAGGTTTCACACCGCATTCGCCAGGTTGCTGCCGGCGCAGAAACGCAGGAACAGGTAGCCTTCGAAAGCTCTCGTGCAATGGAGGAAATGGCAGTGGGCATACAGCGTGTAGCCGAATCCGCAGCTAGTATGGCGGTTGCCTCTGAGGATATGTCTGAGGAAGCCTCACAAGGCAATCTCTATATTACGAAAGTTATCCATCAGATGGACGGCATTCATCAATCCGTTCAACAATCGTCCGCTTCCATCAACTCGCTAAGCGATCGCTCTAACGAAATTGTGCAAATTGTCGAGGTCATTGCTGGAATTGCGTCACAGACCAACTTATTGGCACTGAATGCCGCCATTGAAGCGGCAAGAGCCGGCGAACAGGGAAAAGGATTTGCAGTTGTCGCAAGCGAAGTTAGGAAGCTCGCTGATCAATCCCATCAGGCTGCCACTCAAATTGGCGTATTAATACTTGAGATTCAACGTGAAATAACGCAGGCGGTACATGCTATGGATGAAGGAACGAAGGAAGTAACACAAGGCATGTTAATCGCGGAGGAGACGGGTGACAAATTTCAAACCATATATGCGGCCACGCACAATGTTGCTCAGCTGATTCAAGAGGTTTCAGCCGTATCTGAGCAAATGTCAGCGGGCTCTGAGGAAGTCGCCTCCTCTGTTCAGGAGCTCTCAACTATAGCTGAAAGCTCTTCAAAGGCTGCTATTGACGTCGCTAATGCATCGGATGCACAGCTCGATTCTACGAAGGAAATTAGCGCTTCCGCTGTATCACTTAATGAAATGTCCAAGCAGCTGCAAACATTAATTAGCAAATTCAAACTATAAAATAAAAAAATGCGTCGGCAGAAATAAACCATACACTCTGCCGGCGCATTCATTCCCCCCAAAAAAATGGGGAAAGCTTGTTTTGTTCAGTGCGTATAAAAAAATCATAGTTTTACCTTGTTTTTCACAACTGCACTCTTATGAATTTTCAGTTCATCGCGGTATTCCACCGTCTCAATTTCGCAGTCTATACCTATAATTACATTCTCTCCTCTAACGATACTTGCCTTCGTATAATGAAGCTCGATGTTATCGCCCTCGATCAACCCCGCATTGAATATGACCCCGTCCATCGATTTCATCAGCCTCAGCAATGTTCCCACTTTGCTTCTTTTAATTTTGATTTTGCTGCCTCCGACCTCTTTGGCAAAGCTAGGTCCGAACATACTAATAGCTAGCTGATCTGAGCTTAATAATCCATCGATATTTACTGCGCCATTTATGTGCAGCTCTTCCGCTTCACAATCACCTGCTGCATCCAATTGACCCGTTAATTTAATTTTGTCTACTCTAACTCTTCCTTTTGACTTCATCTCACCTCGTCCTTGCAAGCTAAGCCCATTTAAGCTGCCGTCAACAGCACATACGCCCGTTATCTTCATATCTTTCGCAGTTAAATTCCCAGCGATCTTGACTTCTCCCGTCAGCCTGAGCTTCTTACAATCCACATCACCGTTAAATTTACATTCGCCTGTTATATTCACATTTTGATAAAACCCGCCCGCTGACGTTGTTTCACCTAATACTTTCAATGGATTCCGTATAGGCTCAGTCACTAACCCTCTCCTCCTTCATAATTGCAGCGCCGGGATGTACGGACAGCTTCGAGCGATATTCTACTCGTCCTATCGAGCAGCCCTGACCAATGATGACAACATTACCCCTAACGATATCTGCAGTTGTAAATTCAATATCAATATTGTCGCCTTCAATGACCCCAACACGCAGCTCAGGCTTTAGCTTCGGAATCATTCCACTGAATAATTTATTCCACATTCCCACCTCTGCCTGCCTGATGACCAGGTTTTCCACGCCAATCTCATTCGCTTTTCCTTGGCCTTGCAGTTGAAATTCCAGCTGGCCCGCACTGAGCAAGCCGCCAACCGTGAAGCCGCCCTTACCTGTAAAATGCTCTAGCTCACAATCACCTTTTATGCTCATCATGCCATTTAATTCACAGCTCTCGCCGCTAACTCCGCCCGCGATAGTAAGCAAACCATCCGCCTTCATATTTCCAAATTTCATATTGCCTTTTACATCCATCGTACCATTAACTTCAAGCTCATCTGCCGTAAGATGTGCCTTCATTCGTATATGTCCATTTCCCTTAAATCTGCGCGCAACAATAGGTCCGCTTACTTTGCCAACACCATCTATAAATACGTTATCGTAGCTTCCACCTGCGGCACCGCTAACTCCACTAATCTTTAAATCTGACAGCTGATATTCCGTCATCGCTCTTCCCTCCATTAAGAAAGCTTCCCTTTTAATTGTTCAATTAAATCACCTAAGCTTAGCTTGGCAACAAGCCTTACACCTTCGTCAAATACTAATTCAGTTGGCGAGTGCGCCATGATAAAGGAAGTCATCCCCATTTTTCGAATAAAAAATAGATCCCAGCTCTTTCCCTCGAACTTCCTGACCTTCTCGTTCAAGGTTTGAAACAACAGTTCTGCTTCCTCTAAGCTCAGCTCTCCGAGGCCAAGCAGATAGTCAACTGCAAATAAATGCACAAGCTCGTCAAAAGAATATTGTCCACCAATTTCAGATAACGCTCCAAACCTGCTTAGGGTCATAGACGAAACAATGTTACGTTCTCCGACTTCTGCAGCAGTCAATGTCATACCATTAATAGCGGACGTATCAGATAACTTACCTGCTAGATCATCTAACGAAAGATCATCCTTCATATTAATGATGTTATGGATGCGCGCTAATATCGTCTGTTTTGGGAAAAAGGTTTCTTGTCCTGTAAACGTTGATTTTCGAATAAACCATTCCTCAGGAATAAGCTTCTTTCGTTTCCAACGATATAATTGCCCATACGAAATGCCGGTTAAATCCAGCAGCTCCTTTTTCGAAATTAAATCCTTATCCACTATAATCACCTCTCGAAATGATCGTAACATAACACTGTTACGTTGTAAATGAGAATATCGCAATAAAGAAAGGTTAGGCTGGCTTGCTATTCTTCAATTATATAAAAGAAAAAGGCAGCTCCCGATTCCATTACGAATCAGAAGCTGCCTTTTGATGAAAAAATTTTAGGAATTTATACCATGTTCATTTCGGATGTTATACATGCCTTGAATTAGCAGCTCCGCAGGATCCCGGTTCAACTGCAAATGTGTCAACAATAGATGTAACGGAATAGCGCAAACGTTGTTTCCGTCTTTAATCGTTGGAAATCCAGCTTCAAAGACTGGACCGTGTTCTTCGTTCCAAGCTAGACCCGCATGTACCTGTTCCGGAGCAAACTCTTCCGTCACAGCTTTTATACATTGCGGAACGAGGATTTTGTCGATTACCGCTTTAGCCTCCTCTTCGCTTGCAGCGGCTTGTGAGAGAGGTTTCCCACCCTCGTTCTCCATAAGATCGACGAAGAAAGAAGCCATCCACACCGCAGGATCATTCCCCGATTGGAATCTATTGACCAACTCATGCAGGAAAAATCCGCAGGAATATACGCTGTCCGACTCATCCTTCACATGAAATACAAAAACTGGGCCATAAGCTTCGTGGTTCAACACTTGTCCTTCAACATCGTTAAATTGCATTTTTAAAGCTACGATGCCATTATGGTGAACAGCCTTAATAAGCTCCGCCCATTTCTCCTCGGTCATCGCCGAATCCTTACTGTTTACTTCCTCATTTGTTGTCTCATTGTTTATTGTCATAGTTCTACTCGTCTCCTATAACAGCATCATCTTGTAAATCCCGTTTTTTCACTAGCCTATCCATCAGCAAGCTTTCTGCTCATTAATTATAGATTACCACAATTGCTTACTTTGTTTATATGCAAGTATTTTCCAGACTCATAATCGCCTGCGAAGAAACTCAGCCACATTATGGTTTCCTTGTTTGACTGCAAGAGACAAGGCGGTATGCCCTTCTGGATCTTTAGTGGTTATATTTGCTCCATGCTCAAGCAATACACGAATGATTTCAGTATTATCATCATGAAAAGCTGCAGTATGCAAGCAAGTATGACCATTGCTGTCCAGAAGATTAGTATCGGCATGATGCTTCATAAACAAATTAATGAGATCTATATTCCTTTCGCCTGCAATTGCAGCATGCAAGGCTGTATTGGAGGGAATGAAAGAAATCTTGGAATGAGATACAGCATTAATGTCAGCACCATAGTTAAGCAATACCTGTGCTGCTTCTTTATTGCCAAAATGTGCTGCGAAACCGAGTGGTGTAAGAC
>NZ_JBFRDK010000273.1:0-5518 GCF_052113545.1 Paenibacillus sp. TAF43_2 | reverse complement strand
GCACAAGCTATGCTCGCTCAGGCTAATCAGAATCCACAGGCTATTTTACATTTGTTCCAGTAACACGAAACCTACCTTTATGGTAGGTTTTTCATGTTGTTAGGGCATCTGCATTTTCGCTATTGGTTGTTGTGGATTGGTAAAATGGCTGCCGCATGGCAGGAGGATTGCTTTTAAGAGGATAAGGCATGGAAGAGCAGCAGTGAAAATAGTTTTCGCATGGATCGAGCGCCAATTTTGTTCATTAGATTGGATAGATGATTTTTGACCGTCTTTTCACTGATCACGCATTTTTCGGAGATCTCGCGATTAGTAAAACCATATACAACGGACAGGACGAGAATTTCTGATTCACGCTGTGTCAGCCGATAACGAGCTGCAAAGCTTTGCATAACAAAATCTAACCTTCGAATTAGAAAATCGCTAACATCTTCATTTTCTATATCGTACATATTTTTAAATATCGCTTCATGTGACGGTTTCTTCACTTCATAGGAGAGTTTCACTGTTTATGCTTACCTTCTAGCATTAAGCGGATGGAGAAAAACACACTTAAAATGAGAAGCAAACAACCGATTGCGTTCCATACGATCAAAAGCATTTCTACAAGTCTCCCTTGAACTTTTTTACTCTCACCTGCAGAAAAAAACATGGCCACTCCTAATTGTTTATCCAACTTTTCTCATTATAGATAATACGAAAGGCTTATTCTAGATGAAGAAGATCATTAGAAAATCGCTTTTTCGTCATTTTTCGACTGCTTTTGCCTCGAACATATGACTTAAGTCATGTTTATGATAAAATAAATGGTAAATCTATCATCCCACTCGGGGGCAATACTATGGATGTACAATTAAATAACAAATTGACTCACATCTTGTTCATCATTGTGATAGGAGCGACGGTTTGCTTATTGTTACATACGAGCAAGCTATCTGCTTTACTTTTATTGCTGGTATGTACGTATATAACGATCGTCTTCATTCGAAATTACATCCTAAAGATTAACCTAGAAGGATGGATAGGCATATTGAGCTTATCTATTCAATTAATCTTGGCATCTGTTATATCAATAGGGTCGGACAGCTTTTTTACACAAATTTATATTTTAATTCTAGTTGGAGAATTTAGCTTTTATCACAGCAGAAACCTTTCGATTATCTTTACTACGTTGAGCTATACTAGTTTTGTACTAGGACTTTTGGTTTATCGCCAATTCCCGCCCTTTAAAGAAATAGCTTATATGTTGCCTCGTATCATCGACTACTTTGCAATTTTTGGGATAAGCCTCCTTGCAAAAATTGCTTTTCAGCAAAAAAATCAACTGGCCAAAGACAATGAACAGCTGCGCATCGCATCCATTGAGTTAGCAAAGAAAACACAATTACAAGAGCGGACTAGAATATCCCGTGAAATTCATGATTCCGTTGGACATACGTTGACATCAGCGTTAGCCGGCCTGCAAACAGCAGCACATGCGATTGAGAAAAACAATTATGCGATTGCAAAAGATATGATCAATAGAACGAAAGAATATATTCACAATGGTTTGGATGATGTGCGAAGCTCGGTACAGCTGCTGCATGAACATGTTCTAGATCAACCTTTTATACCTGAGCTTATTAAGCTGATCGATGAAACGAAGAGACAAACTCAGGTGGAAATTACATGCGAGATTGATGCAGCATTGCCTGAACTGCTGCCAATAGTCGAAATAACGATTTATCGGGCATTGCAAGAAGGCCTTACTAATGGTATTCGGCATGGTTGCAGTACCCATTTTGAGTTTTCGCTAACTCATCGTGATGGGCAGATCCGGTTTATTTTATCCAATAATGGAAAAGTTCCTTCGCAATTTGTTCATGGTTTTGGTTTGAAAGCGATGAATGAGAGAGTAAAGGAAATTGGCGGAGAATTAACGATTTTGAACGAGCGTGCTGCCGTTGGTGTAGCACTAGACATAAGCATACCTATTCAGACGAAACGATAGAGCGGAGGGAGCAAATTGTCTAAAAGAACGATTGTGATAGCAGACGATCAGCCCTTAATTCGCGATGGTTTGGCAGCTATTTTAAGTATGGAGGAAGAATATTTAGTTGCAGCTACAACGGGTGATGGGTTGGCAACGATAGCGCAAGTACGATTGCACCGTCCTGAGCTGGTTTTGATGGACATCCATATGCCGAAGTTGGATGGTTTGGAAGCAACAAAACGAATCAAAACGGAGTTTCCCGATACGAAAGTGCTCGTTCTGACAACGTTCGAGGATGAAGAATACATATGGGAAGCGATTCGGCATGGAGCTAACGGTTTTTTAGTTAAAGGGGTTGAGACTAAGAAGCTTCTCTCTACGATTCAGGATTGTTTAGAAGGAAGAATCAATTATCCCAGTCGCATTCAGAAACGTCTTGTACAGGCTATTAACTTTCCAGAACAGCATGAACAAGGATCACCAAAAGAAATTTCCGAGCCTTATTCAATCGAGCAGCCTGATGACGTGCTGAATGGTCTTTCTGCACAGGAACGAAATATTGTAATGCAATTGAAACTAGGGAAGTCGAATCAAGCTATTGCTTCTGAATTGTTTTTAACGACGGGTACAGTAAAAAATTATTTGAGTGCAATTTACAAAAAACTGAAGGTTTCCAGCCGAACGGAAGCAATCGCATATCTTCATCATTCTTCGGGAACATCATCACCCCCGAGTTCTACCTAGTCGATTGCCGAAAAAGCTGATTTTGGGATAACTCGAAATCAGCTTTTTTTGCGTAGTCGTACGAAGTATATTATGATGCGGCGCCATGCTTATTTGTTTAGTTTTTTTCGAAACCATAATCCCGTTCGACCTTGCAAACTCTTGTTTTGTAGCTGCTATACCAATCCGCTATTCCTTGTTGCTGTGCGACCAAATGCCGTTCATTTTGTTTCCATTTTTGTATCGCTTCAAGAGAATCCCAATAAGAAACGGTAATGCCTAGCCCTTCTCTTGCACTTTCTACACCAAGATAGCCTGGCTGAACAGATGCAAGCTTTACCATTTCATCCGCCATTTCTTTATATTGGTTCTCAATAGTGGTTCGTTCTGATGTAAATATGACTGCATAATAAGGCGGTTGTGGCGTTTTCGCAATTTCACTCATGATTTGCCTCCTTGAATTTTTTCATCTTAAATCAACAGGACTGGAACAATTTCAACCTATTTCTCGTCATGATTTACATATAAAGTGTAATTTCTAAAATATAGATTAAAGCTTTGTGTAACGTTGTCACCATTACTTTTTACTATAGGAGTGAGTAAATTGTTAAAAAAGAAAGCTCAGCTCGTGTTTGCGATGGGATGTTTTGCTGTAGTCAGCAGCTTTGTTATGCGGGCTAATTGGGACAATAGTGAAGTAGCAGCGGCGGAACAACGTAAAGAAAATAATTATACAGTTGTTCTCTCTGAAAATAAACAACAGAATGAACATAAACAAAAAGAGTTGGCAAGCAAACTGGCACAGGCACAAGAAGAAATGAACCCGACAAGTTCTCGTGAACTGTTTGATAGCCATCTTGCAGGGTATAAAGACTTATATGTGATTGAAAGTACCGCGTACAATAAAAAGAAAGACTCAACGGACCCGTTAATTCAAAAAGTACTGCATGAGTTAGAGGAGAAGGGGAAGTTGATCGCACATTTCGAAAAAGCAGCTGAGGGAACGGAATCTGGAGAAGAACTGCTTAAGAGCTTTATTGAAGCAACTAATCAATTGAACCGTGAATTGTATCCAGAAAGATATAATAAGTGATCCGCTGCGTTAATAAAGCAATATTTCTAATATGTGTATTTTGAAAAACATATCGATTGTGCTATCATAGTTTCTTCCGAATATTAGAATGATGTTAGTAAAAGGTTACATATTTCCTACACAGATGAGTATTCGAGCAATCACATCAATAGATGAAATTACATTGTTATTAATTCCTTGCCTTGGGAAGTATAACGATGAACGGATTCTTAGAACGACATCGAGAGGGAAACAAATGGAGCAAATGATTCAAGATTTAATTGGTATTGTGAATGATTTTTTATGGTCGAAGCTGTTGATTGTTATGCTTATTGCAATTGGCCTTTACTTCACCTTGCGGTCAAATGTACTGCAATTGCGCATGTTAAAGGAAATGTTCCGTCTGCTGTTTGAGTCCACAAGCGGTCCGCGCGGCAGCATTTCACCATTTCAGGCGTTTTGCATTAGTATGGCAGCTCGTGTAGGAACAGGGAATATTACCGGAATCGCTATCGCGATCGCGTTAGGTGGACCAGGGGCTGTGTTCTGGATGTGGATCATCGCCATTATTGGTTCAGCCTCAAGCTTCGTAGAAAGTACGCTTGCTCAGGTTTACAAGATTAAGGATGGAGAGAGCTTCCGCGGAGGCCCAGCTTATTATATGCAAGCGGGTTTAAAGAAGCGGTGGATGGGCGCCTTATTTGCGATCTTAATTACGTTGTCCTTCGGGCTCGTATTTAATGCTGTGCAGTCGAACACGATTACGATTGCTTTTGAGAACTCTTTTGGCACCAATCGACTGGCAGTGGGATTGATTATGACAGCGATATTTGCTGTTATCATTATTGGCGGTGTTAAGCGGATCGCCAAGCTATCCGAATATATTGTGGTTGTGCTGGCGGTTTTGTATATTGGGGTAGCTCTTACGATTGTTGTGATAAATATTGCAGATATGCCGGCAGTGCTTGCTTTAATTGTAAAAAATGCGTTCGGAATAGAACAAGTAGCCGGCGGCTCACTTGGCGCAGCGCTTATGCATGGCGTAAAACGCGGTTTATTTTCTAACGAAGCAGGGATGGGTAGTGCACCCAATGCTGCAGCTACCGCAACGACCAGCCATCCGGCGAAGCAAGGCTTGATCCAAGCGCTTGGTGTTCTGTTTGACACCTTAGTCATTTGTACGAGTACAGCATTTATTATTTTGCTGTCAGGCGTGTATGAACAGCAGGGACTAGGCGGAATTGAACTCACGCAAGCAGCTCTGAGCGTACATATGGGTTCATGGGCATCGGGCTTCCTAGCGATCATGGTTTTTCTGTTCGCGTTCAGCACATTGATGGGCAATTATTATTATGGGGAAACGAATATTGAGTTTCTCAACACCAGTAAGGTCTGGTTATGGTTGTACCGCATTTGTGTGCTGGCGATGGTCATTTTCGGGTCGGTTGCCAAAGTGCAGCTTGTCTGGGATTTAGCCGATTTGTTCATGGGACTGATGGTGGTGGTCAATCTCATCGCCATTACTCTTTTATCACGAATCGCCTTTGATGTACTGCGGAATTATATGCAGCAGAAGAAGGCAGGGCGTGATCCGCAATTTGTGAAGAGCAGTGTCAAAGGCTTGGAAGACGTGGAATGCTGGGATGACTGAGACCCGCAAATGATGCACAAAGATAAATAAAAGGAGTGTCCTACAGGTCAGAAGTAATGACTTGTAGGGCACTCCTTTTTGTATTTATGGTCATCATGAA
>NZ_JBFRDK010000272.1:0-5627 GCF_052113545.1 Paenibacillus sp. TAF43_2 | reverse complement strand
TGCTTGCCGTGTTGACGATCAAGATAACTTTTCCACGGTAGGATGACAGCTTTACTGTTTCTCCGAAAATGGAGAGCGCTTGAAAATCATAAATCGACATGCGGTTAACCTCCCCTGTGTTACTGATTTATTTTCTCCTCAATAACTGCGTAATATGGAAACCATTTGTATGATTCAATCTATCATATAGCCAAATATTCTATTGGTCTAATATATAAAGGGAATAAGCGTTATAGGAAAATGCAATAAACAGTCGATGCAATTAGCAATAATTATAAAGTTAACTAATTATGCAGGAAAGAAAAATCCATATCCTCGTGAGGTTGTGGATTAGAAATCAACTTAATTTTTTGATTATAACAGAAGCATTTACATTTGTTTGAGTGCCACCGGTCAGAGTTTGCAGCGTAACGGCAGCAGCTGAACTATGATTTCRCAGTGTGAGAGTACTGCCAGCCGCTAGAGCCATGATAGACTGCCCATTATTTTGCTGAGTACCAGCTCCTGAACCATATATGGATCCTGTAACTAGCGTTCCATTTGAAAATAAGGCGAATTGATTCGGTTCTACTCCCGGTACTGAAAAAGTAACTTCATAATTTCCAGTGGTGGAAACGGTAATCTGACTGGTTCCAGGGGAATGCGTAATACCGGGTGTGATAATAACACTTGTATCAAAAATAATATCTGCCTCCACCGGAACAGTTTGAGCGCTGATATTATAAATATATCCGGAACCTATTGGGGGAGAGATAGGGTAAATGATCGGCATTCATATTCAACTCCTTGTTTATGATTAGAAGCTATGTAAGGAATTAATAACCTCTAATGAAAAATAATGCCGACAATATAAAAAAAAGGATTGTCGGCACCAAGTCAACAAATTAGGTTAGTTTACAACAAATTCGATTACAATTGGAGTCAAAGGATCGAGTGTATCGCCGTCTGGTATGGTAATAGCAGTAGTCGTAACCGTTGATGTGTCAGCAGTTTGAATCTGTGCATTAATATAAAGATTGTAGTAAGCGGGAGCAGTTGGAAATGCTGTTGCGGCTGTACCGGTGTCATTCGTTGTTGCTGTTGCAAGAATATTATACGCAGCACCGACTCCAGTTCCGTCCCCTGCTGTGGCACTAAATCTTCTGGCAGCCATGAATGGTTTTGTGATTGGCATGTATATCACCTCTCTTCTCTCTACTAACTTATGCTAGTATTCGAAAAAGGGAAGGTTTGAATCGCGGAGTTTAATAGATTGAACTAAGGAACAACGATAGCCGAGAATGTAACGGTTTCGAGAATTACTGGTGTACCCGAATAAATAGTTTGATTATCGAGACTAATGTTCAAATTATTTTCATTAATGATATACAAACTGCCTGCTTGCAGTATCCCATTAATATAGAGATTGCTATAGCTATTTGGACCATTGCCTACAAAAGCAGTTATGAATGTTCCTTCATCGTTTGTAAAATCATCTGCTGAAATAGTGAATGGGGATTCGGCATCTGAGGCCATCTTATAAAAAAATCTTTGGGCAGCTGGTAAAATGAGAATAGAAGGGACGATAATAGATCCCGATTCGCCTTGGGGCCCTTGAGGACCTTGAGGTCCTTGAAGCCCTTGAAGACCTTGAGGTCCCTGGAGTCCTTGAGCACCTTGAAGCCCTTGAAGACCTTGTGTACCTTGATGTCCTGAAGACCCCTGCGAACCTTGCGGTCCTCGAAATCCTTGGGAGCCATGTTGACAGGCAGCATGAGGCCGCCTTTTCTTGAAATTAATGATCTTTTTGTGCTTTTTCTTTCTTTTCATTGGGCAAATACGAATTGTTTTCTTCTTTGTTGCGAGTGGATTTCCCAAGCTCATTCATACCTCCCTAAATAATAAACTGTATAGGGTATGATATGACGCTATCGAACAGCGGTATGGACTAAACATCCATCACAATTAGGCTGTAAACTATTTAAATGAAAATAGGTAACGGAGTAACCAACTGTTCCAATATAACTCTATTTATTCATCACGCAAAAAAGGAGCTGCTGTACAAGGCTTATAGCCTCGAACAGCAGCTCCTTCTATATTATATTTTCAACTGCTTAGTAAGCTTGTTGAATTAATGCGGCAGCGCCGATTAGTCCAGCGTCCTGCTGAAGCTTCGCGGGTACGATAGCCGTTTCCCTGCCTGATGGGTTAAGCGCGTTTTTGGATACATAGTCTCTAACCGCTGCAAAAAGTGGTTCGCCTACTTGTGAGACGCCGCCGCCGATAACGATTTTGTTCGGATCAAGAATATTGATTAGCGATACGCAGCCCATGCCGATTGTTTTGAATACACGGTTAACCAGCTCGGACATTTGGGGGTCGCCTTGTGCAGCCAGCTCAAATGCTTCTTTGGAAGAAACGTCTCGGCCGAGCAGCTCCGTCGCTTGACGGGCAACGGCTGTACCGGAAGCAACAACTTCCCATGGCGTACCGGCTTGATCCATAATCATAAAGCCAGCATCGCCGGCATTTCCTGTTGATCCAGTAAGCAGCTTGCCATGCATAAAGATGCCGGCGCCAATGCCTGTGCTTATTGTAATAAAGATGAAATGCTCGGAATCCTGTGCAGCGCCGACCCATTTCTCGGCAAGGGCAGCAGCGGTGGCATCATTCTCCATCTTAATCGGAAGCGGCAGATGGGCTTGCAATGCCTCAACAACAGGGAAGCCCCACCAGCTTTTTAAGTTTGGAGGGCAAGTCAGCTCACCCTTTATCGTATTAAGCGGTCCGGGTGCACCTACGCCGACTCCTTTAAGCGTCTCTAGCGCTAGCCCATTTTTCTCTGCCAGCTGCTTTACCGCGTCTGCAACCTGCGCAAGCATGTCTGCGGGCGTGATCTGCAGATTAGTTTTTAATGAACCTTTCGCAATAACGTTTCCTTGCTCGTCTACGAAGCCAAATGCTATTTTTGTTCCACCAATATCAATTCCTACTGCAATACTCACGTAATACCCTCCAATGATATGAAAATGACTGTGAACCTTTGAGAAAAAGTCTATCATACTACTGGAATAKTAGAAAGAACCGAACGCATCAATGCCTTTTGGAAGCGTATGCTTTTTTGAGCAACTAATGCTGTACAAAAAGTGAGGAGTGTAGTAATATCCAATCGAATGAAGTGCTTGAGAGAGGATCCTTTGCAGCGCAAGGGGTCCTCCGTGCGTATATCATCAACCTAGAGAAGAAGGTAGCTGCCCAAATGGAATCCGAGGCCAAGGAAAGTTCGCGAATCATGAAGTTCGGTATGCCAATGACTGCAAATGTATGGAGAAATGCCCGCATCGATTTAGGTGCATCCTGTCTTTTCAGCTTATTTAATGTCGTCATGAACCAGTTCTATGTAGCTTTCGCGATTCAACAAGGAGCAAGCAATTTTCAAGTTGGATTATTGTCAGCAGCACCTGCCGTTGGTTTATTGTTTTCGCCATTTTGGGCGTCTTGGATTGAGAAAGCGAACAACCCCAAACCGTTCGTCGTCATTCCTAATGCCATCGGCAGATTGCTGCTGCTGTTGCCGGCTTTTTTCGCTTATCCATCCTTGTATGTAGTGGCTGCGCTTGTATTTCAGCTGTTAATGGGAGTGCAGGCTCCTGCGTATGCGGCATTAGTATCGCGTATGTATCCTTCTGATTTGCGTGGAAGACTAATGGGGTATGTGCGGGTGGCAATGGGGATTATTATGATCCCGCTTGCTTACTTTGTTGGCAGCTGGTCGGATGCCTTTGGGCCGTCAGGTCCACTCATTGCAGCTTCCATTGCGGGTTTTCTCTCTATAAGTCTATTTAATACACTGAAGCTGCCTGTACAGAAGGCTCCTGATAAACCTGCTTCTCTGAAAAAAACGAGCCGGTTCCCGCTTCAGGAGCAGTGGAAGCTCATTAAAGAAAATCGAACGCTAGCTGTTTTTTTAGCGGCGACTACACTTACCGGGTTTGGCAATATGTTTGCAAATCCGTTGTATCAAATTATACAGGTAGATGTGCTTCAGCTTTCCAATTTGCAAATTGGTTATGCTCGTGTCGCTTATTTTACAGCGCTGCTGCTTACGTTCTGGATAGCGGGCTGGATGATCGATCGCATCGATATTAAATATACGCTGTTATGCGGCATTGCAGCTTACGCTATAGTGCCGATGTTATATGGGCTTTGGGGCAGTTATGCCGCGGTCATAACCGGCAATGCGATACAAGGAATCGGGGAAGCGATTTGGGATATCGGCATATTGGCATTTGTCTTCCGACTGGCGCCTGGCCGGGAAGCAATGGTTTTCGGGCTGCATTTGATGCTTTTTGGCGTGCGAGGAACGATTGGGCCGACTTTAAGCACATCGCTTTCGGATAGTGTATCTTTGTCATTGCTGCTGGTTATTGCTTCTATATGCGGATGGATCGGTACGTTTCTATTTATATCAGGCAATTGGAAGCGGAATCCGCTTGCTCAAAAAGGTTAATTTTCGCTTCAGTTTCCGTTCATCTCATGTTCATAATCGAATGCTAGAATGTTATGAATAGAAGCTATTCATTACATATTCGTAGGAGATGAACGATATGAACAAATGGAAAGTGATGCTTAGCGCTGTAGTTATCGCTGCTGCTTTGGCAGGCTGCGGAGCTCAGGACGAACAGGTTTCATCCGATCAGCAAGTGGATGCTCAGGGCAAAGTACAGCGGAATGGAGCCAGAGCGGGCATGGGGCAGATGGGGGCTCAAGCGGATTTGATGGGTAAAGTGAAATCGGTGGATGGCCAAACGATTACCCTCTACAAATCGGCTATGGGACAAGGCGGTCCGCCGCAAGGGGATGGAACGGGCAATATGCCTGGAGCCGGCGAGGGGCAGCTGCCTCCAGAAGGCGCTGAAATGCCAGCAGAAGGTGAGGCTCCGCAACCACCCGCTGGTGATGGAACGGCTCCTGAGGGCGGCGGCAGGATGAATATGGACGCTATGTTCTCAGAGGAGACGGTGGACATTCAGGTGACAGATACGACCAAAATCATGACAGTCACCTTTGAGAATGAACAAATGGTCGAGAAAGAAATAGCGCTGGCAGATCTAAAAGCCGATGATATTTTGTCTATTATGCTAACTGACGATACGCAGATTGCAGAATCCATTACTGTTCGCACGGGAGGTTTCGGTGGTTTTGGCGGAGGCGCTGGCGGCGGCAGACAGCCAAGGCAGCAGGAGCAGCAGACAACGACGCAATAGCTGTCTGTCTTCGAATCCGCCTGCGGCGGTACCCATTAAGAATGCTTTAAATAAGGCCTACTAGGTTCGTAAGCTATAAGTATAATAAGGGGAGGACATCATCGTTCTTCCTAAGTCCCTTCCTATTATTAGGTCAACCAGAGCTTACTGGTTGGCTTTTTTTGCGTTGTACACACATTCGGTAACTAGAGCTATCCAAAAATATGTCCATATCATCTATAAATGCGGCATATGTTTGCTTTGCCCCTCCGCTTATGATGAAACCACGGAAGACACCAAGTCTATCCAATATCATTTTTAGGGGGACAAAAAAATGAGTAAAGCACGCAATAAGTTTTCAATGCTGCTTCTGATGGTCACGATCATTGCGCTGGTTGCAGC
>NZ_JBFRDK010000271.1:0-5717 GCF_052113545.1 Paenibacillus sp. TAF43_2 | reverse complement strand
ATCCTGATGTCATCTCTCCAGTAGGCGAGCTTTCTAAGCTACTGGATGCAGGCGCATTCATCCCGCTCAACGATCTAATTGAGAAGTATGGCCCTAACATCAAGCGTGTCTACGGCGATTATATGGACAAGATTACGAATGAGGATGGAAACATCTATATTCTTCCTTTCACGGCCAATGTAAACGGTTATTTGATGGAGCCGGACGCGTCCAGTACATTTTGGATGCAAAGACGTGTATTGAAAGAATTTGGTTATCCGGAAGTGAAAACGCTTGATCAATATTTTGATCTGATCGAGAAGTATCAAGCCAAATACCCTACGGTAGACGGAAAAGGTACGATTGGCTTCCTTACTTTCGCAGGAACGCCTGGTGAGTTTTTCACCATCACCAATCAGCCGATGCATCTAGCCGGATATCCAAACGACGGCAACGTCATGGTTGACATGCAAACTCATGAAGCCAAGCTTTATATGGCTAGCGAATATGAGAAGCGCTGGCTTTCCTCACTAAACGCGGTAAACCGGAAAAGCTTGCTTGACCCGGAAACCTTTACTGCTAACAAAGACCAGTACCTCGCTAAACTTACGTCCGGCCGCGTGCTGGGATATGTCAACTATGCTTGGCAAATTGGCGATGCTACCAACAATTTGAAAGCCGCAGGCAATGACGACCTACGTTATGTGGCGCTACCGATTGTCTTTGACGAAAGCATAACAGATGCCTATATCGATCCTCCCTCCTTTGTAAACAACCGAGGGCTCGGAATTACCGTGAGCGCTGAGGATCCGATACGAATCATTAAATATTGGGATAACCTATTGACCGAAGAAAATCAGAAGCTCATTCAATGGGGTGAGAAAGATGTCACCTATTCGGTAAATGAAGAAGGCCGTTTCGTCATGAGCAAGGAGCAAGTAGCCAACCGCAACGACAATGAATTCAAACGCAAATACGGCTGGGCATACTTCGATTATGAGTGGCCGCGATATGGCAACAACTCGGTGTACGAGGACGGCAACGCTCATGTGCCTACTAGTCAGCCAGAGGTTGCGGCGGTCAATTACACGGAGGGCGATCTAGCCCTGCTAAAGGCCTACGGTCTGAAGACCTTCTCCGGCTTTTACTCCGAACCGGTAGAACGAGCTTGGTACCCTGCCTGGAGTATCGAGAAGGAACAAGGCTCTCCTGAACAAATCTTCAATCAGAAAGCAGGCGATCTACAGCAGAAATACTATCCAAAAATGGTGTTCGCTTCTGAGGCAGCCTTTGAGTCCATTTGGAATGAATACATCGCAGAATTTAATAAGCTAGGTTCTGCTGGATTTGAAAAATTTGTAACCGCCAAAGTAAAGGATCGTATCGAAGGCAATTGGTAGACTGCAGGATCTGAATGATAATAATGAACCGGGAAAAGTGAAGCCACTTCACTTTTCCCTTCTAAGCTTGCTCAAGAGAGACAGTTTTAGCCGGAAGGGAGACGGATCGGGTGAAGAAACATGCAGTACAGCTGGCAGGATCGACTTCTGACGATTCGCGCCTGAGAACCTTATTCAAAACATTATCCAAACAGAAAATGCTAATGCTGATGTCATTGCCTTTTCTCCTCTGGGTTATCCTATTTAAATATATTCCGCTCTGGGGATGGACGATTGCCTTTCAGAAATTCAAATTGGCAAAGGATCTTTTTGACCAGACCTGGATCGGTTTAGATAACTTCAAGTCTTTGTTTCAGGAACAGCAGTTTTATCTCGTCCTGCGCAATACGCTCGTTATGAGCTCTATTAATCTGGTACTGGGATTTGCAACGGCCATTGTGCTGGCGCTGCTGCTAAATGAATTGCGTAAGGTTTATTTCAAGCGAACGGTGCAGACGATTAGCTACTTGCCGCATTTTATTTCATGGGTAGTCGCTGCAAATATTGTGCAAACAGCACTCGCGCCAGAGGGTATCGTCAATGTATTAATGCTCCGATTGCAGCTCATCGATCATCCTATTTTGTGGTTGGGAGTTGGTGAATATTTCTGGGGAATCCTCGGAGTAACGGAAGTATGGAAAAATGTAGGCTGGAATACCATCATTTATTTGGCTGCTATTACAACGATTGATCCGACTCAATATGAAGCGGCTGAAATGGATGGTGCTTCGCGCCTTCAACGGATGTGGCATGTTACGCTTCCGGGCATGAAGCCGGTCATTGTCATCCTGCTCATTATGAATTTGGGCCATRTTCTGGAGTCCGGGTTCGAAGCGCAGTACTTGCTAGGCAATGGTATCAATGTTGAATTTTCGGAAAATCTGGATATCTTCGTCTTGAAATACGGGATGCAAATGAATAACTTTGGCTTGGCGACCGCCGCCGGGATGTTTAAAACCGTGGTCAGCTTCATCTTCCTCATCGCAGCCAACAACCTCGCCAAACGAATGGGCGAAAGCAGATTGTACTAAATGAAAGGAGGCAAAGGTTATGGAACAAGCCAAAACAGCTCGAAATTCTTCGATAGGCGATAAAATATTCGATGTTTGTAATATTATTTTTATGATTATTCTGGTTATTTTGACCCTTTATCCCTTCTTGAACATGTTTGCCTTGTCGTTTAACGATGCGAATGATTCGATTCGAGGCAGCATTTATATTTGGCCACGTGAATGGACGCTGAGAAACTTTGAATATGTGTTCAACGAATCCAATGTTTTTTATGCGACCTTTATCTCCGCGGCGCGGACGATTATCGGGACAATCATCTCCGTCTTTTGTACGGCGATGCTGGCCTATACCATTAGCCGTCCTGAATATGCATTAAAAAAAATGGTATCTATGATCTTTATTTTCACGATGTATTTCAGCGGCGGCTTGATTCCGACCTACCTGCTGACCAAAGAGCTTGGGATGTTGAACAGCTTCTGGGTATACATTATCCCCGGCATTATCGGCGTGTTTAATATGATTGTTATCCGTTCCTTCATTGAAGGATTGCCGGAGGGCATTATGGAGTCGGCCAAAATGGATGGCGCCGGAGACTTTATCACATTTACGCGCATTGTGCTCCCGCTTACTATACCGGCGCTTGCTACGGTGTCTCTATTCGTAGCGGTATCCCAGTGGAACTCCTGGTTTGATGTGTTTTTGTACAACTCTTCCCGGCCAGAACTAAGCACCTTACAGTATGAACTGATGAAGGTATTGTCTACATCAAGCGCTACAACGAGCTCAGGCGGCTCGGCTGCCGATGCCTTTGCTAATGCCCAGGGCAATGTAACGACGGTTACGCCAACATCTGTTCGCGCAACGATGACGATCGTAGCCAGCTTGCCCATTATTATGGTCTATCCGTTTCTACAGAAGTATTTTGTCAAAGGAATGGTCGTCGGTGGTGTGAAAGGTTAATGACAACTATAACAAAGCTTCAACTAACGAGAATGTAACCTGATTAGCCCTTTCGCTTCCGCTCGGAAAGCCGAAAGGGCATAATTTCAATTCAACCTTTTACCATTGGTTTATATTATTGGTTGTTGTAACGCATTTGAATATTAATCCATAAATTTCTTCTACTTAATATAGTAGATCTAATTACAAGGAGGGGCTCATGACCCATATTCATTATGTAGAATGCAATACTACGCACGAAAAAAATTTTGTTATCGATGTCCCCATTGGCAATCACTGGCTCCTTGTCATCAACAAAACTCCCGCACAATTCTGGGTCAATGGCGAATTAAAGGAATATCCCGCCCATAACGCCATTCTCTATTGCCCGCAACAAAAAGTATATTACCAAGCCTGTGCGGATCAATTCGTCAATGACTGGATTCGCTTCGAAACCAATGAACCTTACTTTACGGAATCTTCGCTTCCGTTAGGCGTTCCCTTTTTTCTAAATGATCCGGACTACTGCTACAAGTTATTTGAACTGCTCGTCATTGAACACAACTTTAATCGAGATTACAAAAAATCCTCCATTGACTGCTTACTCCGTACGCTGTTCAACAAGCTATTAGAATCTTACTTTCAAGTTGACATTTTGCCTCAGCATTATCCTTTATTGAAGCTTCGCATCGCCATTCAAAACCATCCTGGCGATTATTGGACGGTTTCGAAAATGGCGGATTATCTCTGTATCAGTCCGGGCTATCTTCAGAATATTTATAAAAAGACATTTGGTACCTCTTGCATGGATGATGTCATCAACAGCCGCATTCGAATGGCCAAAGAATACTTAATTCACAGCAATCAGAGCATTGCTGAAATAGCCACTCTTAGCGGTTATCATAATGTGGAACACTTCTGCAGGCAATTCAAACAAATAACGGGGTATTCGCCAAGAAAATTTCAAAAGCATGTAAATGAATAATTTCCATCCCGGACTACTATGTCAAAATCGGTTCATCCGAATGAAAGGGCGCTGCGGTTCAGCCTGTTGTTCTTGAAATATTGCTCCACTAGAAACTTCATAATTTCGCTAGGCTGCTCCTTAGAAAACTCGGCCCGATCTGCGAACAGCATCCCATACGGGGCTTCGGGTGTATAGGGCTCCCATTGGGGCAATTCCTCTCCTGTAGCATCTAGTCCGTTCGGGTCTCCCGACTGGATGAAATTCACCCAGTAATTGCACATCTGGCGCGCCAAATCATAATGTTTGCCTACAAATGGTCTCCAGCATTTAGCGAGCGTCTCGAAGAAAAACCAGAGGTCCACCGAGTGAAAAGTGCCAGGGTTATCCCAACCCGGTATTTCARCATCAAAATTATAATAATACAGCGGGGTATCGGCACCAGCATCGGCGCTCCCTTGCGCAGCAATTCGAATGGCATATTCAATGCCGCTCACCGAGGCCTTCTTCTTGCTCTCTTCGAGATGATCAGGCTGAACGCTGCAAAGCTCCATAAAGGTTTCGGCATCATTGCCAAACAAAGCGATGGCCATTTGCTTGAAGTCGTCAATGGTGTCGACTTGCGGAACGCTGAAAAACTCGGTGGACGTATGACCGAACATTACCGGTACCATCCAGCGCTTGTTTTGAAGAAACAATTCAAACGGGTTACCCAAGCTAAACACTTGGTCTGCGACCGTGCCCCAGAATCCACGGTACTCCACCGCCTTGTCGCGGAGATACACCGCATCCAGCTGCCTGGCTTCTGCAAGCGAGGATATACCGAGATACTCAAAAAACTTCACACCGTCCTGTTCCGCTTCTGCCAAGCTGCTCCGAAGAAGCGGCATAAGATTTCCCGGGTATAACGGCGTAAAGATTCCGCTTTGTATAATTGCCCTTTGAAAGAGCCCTTCATTCTGAGGTGAAGTAAGCTGGCTCATGACGCTTCCACCGCCGGCGGACTGCCCTCCGATGGTGATCTTATTAGGATCGCCGCCGAAAGCTTCAATATTGCTCTTGACCCACCTTGTAGCCGCCTGCTGGTCGAGATTGCCGAAGTTAGCGGGAGCTTCGGGGGCTTCCGCCGTAATGTCGGGATGGGACAAGAACCCAAAGACATTCAGACGATAGTTGATCGTAACCACCACGATGCCCCGTCTAGCTATGCGTTCGCCGTCAAACTCCATTTCGGAAGGATGGCCAACCTGCAGTCCTCCGCCAAAATACCATACATAGACCGGTAGTTTTTCATCTGCACGATTGGCTGGCGTCCATACGTTTAGGTAAAGGCAATCCTCGTCCATCGCAATGTCAGGTTCCACAGCCCACTCCCGGGTATAGAT
>NZ_JBFRDK010000270.1:0-7903 GCF_052113545.1 Paenibacillus sp. TAF43_2 | reverse complement strand
GAAGCACAGCAATGTGTGTAGCTGACGAATACTAATCGGTCGAGGGCTTATCCTAAACACGTTTACTGTGACCCATACATCCAGTAGACAGCAGCATAAAGGCTTCAGCAAGCCTAATCTTTCGTATCCAGTTTTCAGGGCGCAACTTGATTACCTGATTATAAACAATTGATCTTACATAAGATTTATGTTTATGCTTAGGGCCTTTAGCTCAGCTGGTTAGAGCGCACCCCTGATAAGGGTGAGGTCGGTGGTTCGAGTCCACTAAGGCCCACCATATTTTCCCTGATAGCTCAGTTGGTAGAGCACTCGACTGTTAATCGAGTTGTCACAGGTTCGAGTCCTGTTCGGGGAGCCAAGTTTGGAGAGATACCCAAGTGGCTCAAGGGGACCCTCTGCTAAGGGGTTAGACTGCGTAAGTGGTGCGAGGGTTCGAATCCCTCTCTCTCCGTTCCAATTTTTCAAGGCCCGTTGGTCAAGTGGTTAAGACACCTCCCTTTCACGGAGGTAACAGGGGTTCGAGTCCCCTACGGGTCACCATATTTTTTCTTTCAAAATGACGCGGGGTGGAGCAGCCCGGTAGCTCGTCGGGCTCATAACCCGAAGGCCGCAGGTTCAAATCCTGCCCCCGCAACCAAAACACCTTTAAATGGTGAAAAAAATCCATATGCCGTTGTAGCTCAACTGGTAGAGCAACTGACTTGTAATCAGTAGGTTGGGGGTTCAAGTCCTCTCGACGGCACCATTTTTTCTTTCGATGCTCCCTGGTTGCTGCCAGRCAAGCATCAAAACTACCTGCAAAGGTAGACATAACCGTTACGCCGTTGTAGCTCAACTGGTAGAGCAACTGACTTGTAATCAGTAGGTTGGGGGTTCAAGTCCTCTCGACGGCACCATCTTTTCTCGGGACGTAGCTCAGCTTGGTAGAGCACCTGGTTTGGGACCAGGGGGTCGCATGTTCAAATCGTGTCGTCCCGACCATCTTTTAACAGAATGATTGACAACATAAACCGCTATTTTCAAAGTCTACAGGACTTATGGAAATAGCGGTTTTTTTATGTGTTTGTGGGGAAATATAAACGCAATATGCGGATGAAGTGCAATCACTTCATTGAATAAGGAGGCTTTACTGTTGAAGCAAAGGGTTAGAGTCGCTGTCATGCTTATTGCGATCTTATGGGGCGTAATAAGTCCAGCAGCTGCATTTGGGCAGCCAGGGGTATTCCACTTCGGGTTTAAGAAAAGCGTGGAGGGGCGTCTGCCTTCGATCGATGAGGAGGGCTTTAAAGAAATCGTAACGAAGCACGGCGCTTTGTTTCTAGGGGATACAACGCAAAAGGAGCTATATCTTACTTTCGATAACGGCTACGAGAATGGCTACACACCGCGTATTCTTGATGTATTAAAAGATAAACAAGTACCAGCGGTCTTTTTTGTAACGGGACATTATGTCAAAGATCAGCCGGAGCTTTTAAAGCGGATGGTGCTGGAGGGGCATATTGTAGGCAACCATTCTTGGAGTCACCCGGATATGTCGACCCTCTCAGAATCAAGCATCAAAACGGAGCTCGATAAGGTCAAGGAGCATGTAGAAACGCTGACCGGCCAGAAGGAAATGAAGTATCTGAGGCCGCCAAGAGGCATATTCAGCGAACGGATGCTTGCCGCTAGCAAACAATTCGGCTATACGAATGTATTTTGGTCAGTGGCGTACAAGGACTGGGATGTGAATGCGCAAAGAGGATCACAATATGCGTATAACGAGGTTGTTAAGCAGCTTCATCCCGGAGCGATCATCCTGCTGCATTCCATTTCCAAAGACAACACCGAGGCGCTCGGCAGAATTATAGACGAGGCTCGCCGGCAAGGATATCTATTCAAAAGCTTAGATCAGATGGGCATTGATTTAAATATCTAGTAAAGTACGTCCAAAAGCCTTAACCTCATTACAGGGGTTGAGGTTTTTTTGTTATTCCGAACCATTTTATATTGCAAACGCAATGTTAAAATCTTTAGAATTCTGTCCTCATCCCTTACTTTGCCGCATGTTTAGCTATTTTAACTTCTATTATAATTAAGTAGAGTGTGCCTAAGTCCACTTAGGCGATGAGAGGTGAATGATGATGTTCAGCAAAAAAAAATGGGGAACGTTTGTTAAAAAGTTATATTATTCTCTATCGCTTAAGCACAGAATATGGCTGACCTTCGTTGTTTTAATCATGTTTGGCCTTACAGCAACAGGAGGGATTGCTTATTGGATCGCTTCGAAGGAAATACAGAGGAATGCGCTCAAAACGAGTCAGGATACGGTCAACCAATCTGCTCAAATCGTAAATGAACGGCTTAAGAACATCGGTATTGCCGTTCGTGCGCTTATGTTCAGCGACCCGTTCAAGCAGGTGATGACCGATGCACAAAACAATGACCGAGACCACTATTACAATACGTGGACCTCACTTCAAGGTGTTTTCTCGCAGGTGAAATTCAATGACTCGATGATTGACAGCATTTTGATTGCTTCGCCAATTGGCGATTATTATCATACCTCCAATGTCCGGGACACGGCAAACTCGTTTTATGATTCGGATCTGTATAAGCATTTCAAGGAAATAAAGCGAGGCTTTTGGACGAAAGGGCATAAGGATGCCTTTTTTATGGACAAACAGGATGTGATTTCCCTTGTTGTGGAGGGAGTCAATGAGCTGGGCGAGAAGCGATCGAATGTTTATGTGGTCATTAATGTGAAGCAAGATGATTTGTATGAGCTGTTCATGGAAAATCTGTCGACAGCGGAGAAACAGTATTATTTTGTAGATTCAGCGGGCGAAGATGTGAATTTGGATAATCGATCGAGTCAGGAGGATCAGTTGACAAAGCATTCTTCATTCACGAAACAGCTGACCGATGAAATGATGGGATCGTTTTTTTATAAGGATAAGAAAAAGGAATATCTGGTGAACTACGCAAGACTGGAGGTAAAGAATGATTGGATGATTGTTGGTATCCAGTCGAAGAGCGACCTGCTAGCGAAACTGAACGGCATCAAGAAAGCAACGATTTACGTCATACTGGGATTGATGGTTCTTTCATTATTCATAGCGAACAACTTGATCTATTTATTGTTAAAGCCGTTGTACAGTCTCCAAAGATTGATGAAACGGGTGGAAGAAAATGATCTGAACGTACGTTTCGAAAGCGAATACAAAGATGAGGTATCCCAGGTGGGGTTTCGCTTTAATCGGATGCTGGACGAAATCAAGCAGCTGATTGAAGACGTCAAGGTGCGGGAGAGTGAGAAGCGAAAGGCCGAGATCAAGGCGCTTTCCGCACAGATGGACCCTCATTTTTTTTACAATACGCTTAATACAATTTATTGCAAATCAGTGCTTGGCGAGAATAAGGACGTTAATGAGATGATTCTGGCTTTATCCCAAATGTTTCAGCTTAGTCTTAGCGGCGGGAGAGACTTAATTACGCTGAAGGATGAGCTTGACCATGTTCGCCAATATTTAGCCATTCAGCAGATTTCTTATGAGGAGCTGTTCGTTTGCCATATCGAGGTGCAGCCGGAGCTGCTTGCCTGCGGAATTCCAAAAGTCGTCATTCAGCCGCTTGTAGAAAACAGCATTTTGCACGGTTTCCAAGATCGGGAATCAGGCGGTGAAATTTATATTAATGCGCAATCGGAAGAGGACTGGCTGCATTTGACGGTAGAGGATAATGGGACGGGTCTCGTTCCCGAGCAGCTCATGGCTTCGATTATTCATCCAACGACGATGGATGAGGGCTATGCTCTCCGCAATATATATCATCGGCTCCAGCTGTACTACGGCGACCAGCAGCGCATGATCATAAGCAATAATGATAGTGGCGGAGGCCGGATTGAGATTTGGATTCCGAAGCAGACGGAAGGGATGGGGTAACATGGGTCAACCGGTGAAATTGTGCATTGTAGATGATATTCGAAGTGTAGTAGATATGCTGAAGCACAAAATCCCTTGGGCGGAGCATGGGATCGAGGTGGTCGGCAGCGCCACGAATGGCGAAGAGGGGCTTGTGGTCATCCGGCAAACGTCGCCGGACATAATTTTGACCGATATTCGAATGCCGAAGATGGACGGGCTTGAAATGACGCGGAGCATTGTGGAAATGCTGCCTCATAGCAAAATTATTATTTTGAGCGCTTACACCGATTTTGAATATGCGAAAAAAGCGATCCAGTACGGGGCGCTTGATTATGTGAAAAAGCCGTTTTCAATCGAGGATATTATCAAAGTTGTCTTAAAGGCGAAAGAAGCCTCAGAGCAAGACAAACGGGAGCGTTCGCATGTCATTGGGCTGGAGAAAAAGATCAAGGAAAGCCTGCCCGCGCTGCGGCAGGAGTATATGTCGCTGCTTGTCCATCATCAGACCGAAGAGGCGGATATTTCACAGTGGTGGGGATTTCTAGATCTGCCGCCTTTGCAGGCTCCGCTTGCGGTCATGGTAATTCAAATTGACCAATTTACGGACAAATATGGCGGCTTGGTTGTGAAAGAGCTGGAGCTGGCGCGTTTCTCCCTGCAAAATATCGTTGAGGAGACGATCAAGGAGCATACATCGGCTGTTATCTTTCGGGAGGCGCTTAATCGCTACGTCTGCATTATGCAGGCGCAGCCTGGGGATCGGTTGATGCGGATTGCTGATTCCTGCTGCGAAAATATCGCCAGCTACACGAAGTTTACTATTTCCATCGGCATCGGGATGGAGGCGGGGAGTGTACGTGAGCTCCCGAAGAGTTATCAGCAAGCGCTTAGCGCCTTGTCTTATCATTTCTATACCGGGGGAAATGGCGCATTTAGCTCCCAGCAAGAAGCGCAGGACAGCGCCGCTGGATGGATTTATACGACAGAGAGTGAAAACGAATTTTTATTTGGGTTTCGCTCGGGCAATAAAGAGAAGACACTAGAGTGGCTTGCTTCCATTTTTGATGAAATGCAAAGCTCCTCCGTGCTCCCCGAGCCTAGCGATGTCGAGCATCTCTTTCACGGCCTGTCCCTGAGAATGCTTAGGGTGCTGCTGGAGAAGTTTCCACGCAGCAGCCTGAAGGAGTTTGAGTCGAAGGTGCAGGAGGCGAGACGGGGAAGCCGTTCGTCGCTGCAGGAGTATAGGCAATGGTTGACTGAGCTTTGCGAAATCGGCTGCAGACTGATCGATAAGGAGAGGGCAAGCGAATCGCAAAAAATTATATATAGATCTATCGATTATATTAAATCGCATTTGCATCTTGACCTAACTTTGGAGCATTGCGCTAGGCAGGCGAATCTAAGCTGGGGTTATTATTCCAATTTATTTAAGAAAGTGTCGGGAACGACCTTCCAGCAATTCGTCACGCAGGCCAAAATCGAGCGGGCGAAATCGATGCTAATCGAGGACTTTCAAGTGCAGGAAATCGCGCAGGAGCTTGGTTATGAACACCGGCGTTATTTCAGCGAGGTATTCAAAAAGCAGACCGGCCTTACGCCGACGGAGTTTAAGGAAATCTCCTTAGGCAGGTCGCCAAAGCCGTAGAAGCAGGGTTTTGATAAACATGAAATATCTGCCCTTATTTGCGGAAGCACAAACAACAATTCGCCAGGGGCGGAGAGCGGAGCTTCCAACAAGCCTGCGGAATCGGAGGGCGCAACAACTCCAGCGAAAAGCGGTAAAAAGACAAAAATCGTGTATTGGACAGGAGATCGCCACGATATGGACTATATCAAGGGGGTTGTTCAAAGCTTTAATGACACGAATACGGATAACATCGAGGTGGAAATGGTCGTCAAGACGGATGATTACGATCAGGCAATCGACTTGGCGTTTTCTTCCGGACAGGGACCGGATGTGTTCAGAGTTAAGGAGAATACGATCAAGACTTACGTAACTAAGGGTTATCTTGCACCGATTGATGCGATGCTGACAGACAAGATGAAGGAGCAGTTCCCAGTCATTCAGGACTTTAACCAAATTGATGGAAAAATGTACAGCTTGCCGAACTATGGCTCGACATTAAGGCTGGTGTACAACAAGGATCTGTTCGCCAAAGGAGGCATTGCCGCTCCTCCAACAAGCCTTGCGGAAATGGTCGACGCAGCCAAGAAAATAACGGCTGTCGGCAAGGCAGAGGGCGCTTACGGCTTCGCGCAAAACTTCAAAAATGCGGATAGCGCGTTTGGCCGTTCTGCACGTGTCATTGCTGAAGTGAGCGGTTACGGCGGCTTCGGATATGATTTTAAAACTGGAAAATACGACTTTTCAGGCTTCAAAGACATAATTCAATCCTTCAAACAAATGTATGACGACGGAAGCACGCTGCCAGGCATGGAGTCGCTTGATATCGATCCGCTGCGCGCGCAGTTTGCGGAAGGCAAGCTAGGCATGTACCTTTCCTTCTCTTCCGAGCCGGGTGTATACAAAAACCAATTCCCTGCGAAAATCGATTGGGCTGCAGCACCTGTGCCAACAATTGATGGCACAGTCAAAGGAGCAAGCTCGTTCCTTGGCGGCCAATGGCTGGCGCTGAGCAGCTCCTCCAAAAACAAAGAAGCGTCGTGGAAGTTCATGGAGTATATGTACGGCGATGAAATTTTGAAAACGTATCATGAAAAAGGCTTTGGCATCTCGATGGTACCTTCGATTTCGGCAGTTGCCGCGAAACCGGACATCAATGGCATTGATGGTTTCCTGCCAAGCGACAACGATGCTACGTGGCCATTAAGTCCGGCTGTTACGGTTGAGGTCATTAAGTACAATGATGCATTCTTTAAATATATGCTGGGCGGCGGGGATCTGGATGCGATCRTTCAGGATTTGAACACAAGATACAATGCGGCGCTTGATAAAGCGATTGCTAGCGGCGATGTGACCACGGCAGCGAAACCAGAGTTTGATCCAACGAAGCTGGGTGCCAAATAAAGGCTTCACCATAAGAACAGCAATGCGGGGTGGAGTGCAGACTCCACCCTTTGCTTTCCCCTAAGACAGAGTGTACGGGAGTGGAAACGATGATCAAAGCGCGTCAAATGAGTTTTTCTTATCTTTTTTTATTTCCAAGCCTGCTGCTAACGGTTGTACTAGGCATCTATCCGCTAGGCTGGGCTATCCGGTATATGTTTTATGATTATAAAGGCTATGGCGAAGCTAGATTTACCGGCTTGTACAACTTCCGCAGGCTGCTTGCCGATACCCAGTACTGGGACTCCGTAGTGAATACGTTCATTTATGCGGGAGGCAAGCTGATTGTAACAATACCGCTGTGCCTGCTGCTAGCCGTTATTTTGAACCAGAAGCTCAATGGCCGCAATGTACTTCGTGCAATCTATTTTATGCCAACGGTCATCAGCTCCGCGGTTATGGCTGTCGTGTTCTTTATTATTTTTAATTCGTATAACGGGGTGCTGAATCAGTATTTGCTTAAGTATCATATTATCTCCGAGCGAATTGACTGGCTTGGACCCAAAAACGCAATGATGACTACGATTATTATTGCCATCTGGGGCGCTGTGGGCAACTATATGCTGTTGTTCTTGGCCGGACTCCAGAATATTCCGAATGATGTGTATGAGAGTGCTTCGCTAGACGGTGCAAACAAAAGACAGCAGTTTTGGTATTTGACGATTCCGATGCTTGGACCTGTTCTGCAAATCGTTATTATGCTGGCAATTATCAACTCGCTTAAAGGCTATGAAACGATTATGGTACTGACCGAGGGCGGCCCGGTTGGAAAAACTGAAGTTATGTATTTATACGTATATAAGCTATTTTTCCCTACGCCTTCCTCCGGTGCGGTCGTTGACCAGCAGTTCGGCTACGGAAGCGCAGTCGGCTTCACTACAGCCGTAATTGTAGGCATCATTACGCTTGTCTACCATCTGCTGTCTAATCG
>NZ_JBFRDK010000269.1:0-5784 GCF_052113545.1 Paenibacillus sp. TAF43_2 | reverse complement strand
GTATTCCACCGCACCAAGCCCATGATGCTGCGATCGTTCCTGCAGCTTCGACTTGGAGTCTTTAACAAGAAGACCATAGTCGTTTGACTCAACAAAAGGAAACATATGCTCATTAAGAAAAGCTCTCGTTTCCTCAATTCCTGCGTCAAGGAAAATGGCACCGACAAACGACTCGAACAAATCAGCTAGCAATGCTTGCCTTTGCCGACCGCCTAGCTGCTCTTCACCGCGTCCGAGAAGCACATGCGAACCGAGCTCCAAGCGTTCAGCAAATTGGGCTAAAGATGGCTCGCAGACGATTGATGCACGCATTCTCGTGAGCTCGCCCTCAGGCCGCTGCGGATACGTTGCGAACAAATACTCAGAAACGAGTAATTGAAGCACCGCATCTCCCAAAAATTCCAAACGCTCATTATCCTGAGCTGACCCGCGCTTGTGTTCATTTACATAAGAAGTATGAGTGAAAGCTTGCCTCAGCAGCTTTGTCCGCTTAAAACTGAGCTGCAGCCGCTGCTGCAGCTCATAGAAGGAATCACGCTTCATAAACTTTCATCACGATCGATGCATTGTGGCCGCCGAAGCCAAATGAGTTGGATAATGCTATCCTTACATTCGCTTCACGCGGTTTATTAGGTACATAATCAAGATCGCACTCCGGGTCTTGATTGTCTAAATTAATAGTCGGAGCGATGATACCGCTTTTGATAGTCAAGCCGAGAATTACAGCTTCAACGCCGCCAGCAGCACCTAGCAAATGACCTGTCATCGATTTCGTTGAGCTGACCGCTACTTTATAAGCATGGTCGCCGAGCGCTTTTTTGATCGCTTTTGTCTCTGAGCGATCACCGACAGGTGTCGAAGTGCCGTGCGCATTGATGTAGTCGATCTCAGAAGGATCAATTCCAGCATCCTTGAATGCTTTCACCATGCAGCGAGCTGCACCATCTGGGTCTGGCTCAGTCATGTGATGAGCGTCACCGCTCATACCGTAGCCAATAACCTCAGCATAAATTTTTGCACCGCGTGCCTGCGCATGCTCAAGTGATTCAAGCACGAGTACACCAGCGCCTTCGCCCATTACGAAACCATCACGGTCAACGTCGAACGGACGACTTGCTTTTTCAGGCTCTTCATTGCGAACGGACATCGCACGCATTGAGCAGAAGCCTGCCATGCCAGTCGGTCTGATCGTCGCTTCTGCTCCGCCAGCAATCATCACGTCAGCGTCGCCGCGTTGAATCAATTTGAAAGAATCGCCGATGGAATGAGTGCCCGTAGCACAAGCGGTTACTGCCGTGCTATTTGGACCCTTCGCACCAGTAAGCATGGATACTTGTCCAGAAGCCATGTTCGCGATCATCATCGGAATAAAGAAAGGGCTGACGCGCTTAGGGCCTTTCTCCAGCAAAATATTGTGCTGGTCTTCCCAAGTACCTAGTCCACCGATACCGGAACCGACCATAACGCCAACACGCTCAGGGTCTGCATTTGTACCAATTTGCAAATCAGCATCTTTAACTGCCAATTGACTCGCTACAGCAGCAAATTGTACGAAACGGTCCATTCTGCGTGCTTCTTTTTTATCTAAACCGTAATCTTCGGGATTGAAATTTTTAACTTCTGCGGCAATGCGCGTCGGATACTCAGAGAAATCGAAAGCTTCAACAACCGATACACCTGATTTTCCGTCCAGCAAGTTACCCCAGAACTCTTCCAAATCGGAACCGAGTGAGGTAATAACCCCCATACCCGTAACAACAACTCTTTGTTTCATTCGATTCACCTCTATGTCCAGCAAATTTGATGCGCAAGCTGCGTCACCTTTGTTAATCGGTCAATGTTGCTATATTGCGTATACCCTGCTTATATTTCTCCGTAAATACAAGCCTAGCCGTACCAAACGGCGAAACCTTTACGCTTGAAATATAAGGAGGTATAAATGAGATGCACATAAAGCCATTCACGCTTCTTTATATAAAAGCTGCCTTGCTTGCTTAAGTGTAATGCAGGAAACTGCCTAGATGGAGAGAAGTCCCGTTTATTAAAAACGGGACTTGTCCTTCTTACGTATGAGATTGTATGTATTTAACTACTTCTCCCACAGTGGTGATTGTCTCAGCATCTTCATCAGAAATTTCCATATCAAACTCGTCTTCTAGCTCCATGACCAATTCAACGACATCAAGAGAGTCAGCGCCGAGGTCATCTTTAAATGAAGCTTCAAGTGTAACTTCCGCTTCGTCTACGCCTAGTCGGTCGATGACGATACGTTTTACGCGATCTACTACTTCGGACATCCGGTTCACCTCCTCCATGGTATTATACGAGAATTAAAGATAAAATGCCATACGTAACCGTTTTAATTCATTATTGCCGAATTATCTGGTGTTACATATACATACCGCCGTCCACATGAATCGTCTGTCCAGTCATATAGGCTGAAGCATCCGAAGCAAGAAAACGGACTGCGTTTGCGATGTCGCTCGGATCACCGAGACGGGCAAGCGGAATTTGGCCAGATAAAGATTGGCGCATTTCTTCCGGCAGCTTGTCCGTCATTTCGGTTTGAATAAATCCTGGGGCTACACAGTTAACTGTAATGCCGCGTGACGCAAGCTCGCGGGCACTAGCCTTAGTAAGACCAATGACACCAGCTTTGGCTGCAACATAGTTAGCCTGCCCAGGGTTTCCGAGCACACCAACAACAGAAGAAATGTTGATGATTCGGCCGGAGCGTTGTTTCATCATAGAGCGAGTGACCGCTTTAATGCCATTGAAGACCCCTTTTAAGTTGGTTTCAATGACTTGGTCAAACTCGTCTTCCTTCATACGCATGATTAAATTATCTCTTGTAATGCCCGCATTATTCACTAATATGTCAACCGCTCCGAATTGCTCGATGACTTCCTTGACCATCGCGTCAAATTCATCTACTTTGCCAACATTAGCTTTAATAACAATAGCGCGTCTACCGAGTGCTTCTACAGCTTGCGCCGTTTCAACTGCTGCCGCTTCGCTGCCTGAGTAGTTAATGGCAACATCCGCGCCTGCCTCGGCGAGGGCAATAGCAATCGATCTGCCAATGCCCCGCGATGCGCCTGTTACGAGTGCTTTTTTTCCTTCCAAGCTAGCAAACATCGAATCCCCTCCATCCTATTGTTCATTCACCTGCAGCGCTTCAAGCGCACTGATGCTGTTAATCGAGATGACGCGTAGATTTTTGTCGACTTTTTTGATCAGGCCGGCAAGCACCGTTCCCGACCCGATTTCCACAAATGTATCAACGCCCTGCTCGACTAAATAACGTACGCTATCTTCCCAAAGGACAGGTGAGCACACCTGCTCTACGAGCAGACCACGTATCTCATCCGCCGATGTTACCGCATTGGCAGTGACATTCGCCACAACAGGAACATTAGCATCCTTCATCGCTATATCAGCTAATGTCGCTTGAAGATTTACAGCTGCAGGCTTCATTAGGGATGAATGGAATGGACCGCTTACTTCAAGAGGAATAACCCGCTTAGCTCCAGCCTCTTCTTTGCCGCGCTGGACAACAGCATCAACACCTGCTGCAGTACCTGACACCACAATTTGACCAGGACAATTCACATTTGCAAGCTCAACAGCCGAGCCTTCAGCGGTAATTGCCGCACAAAGCGCTGCGAGCGTATCGCGTTCAGCGCCGAGCACTGCTGCCATTGCGCCTTGGCCGCTAGGAACAGCTTGCTCCATAAATTGACCGCGAGCACGGACAGTACGAACAGCATCTTCAAAGGATAGGACCCCAGCAGCGACAAGCGCGCTATACTCCCCAAGACTGTGYCCAGCAACAAAATCCGGCTTCAGACCCCGGCCTTCCAACGCTTCCAATAGCGCAACACTAACGGTAAGCAGTGCTGGCTGTGTATTCGCCGTTTGTTTAAGCGTATCTTCTGGTCCTTCAAAAATAATCTGGCTTAATGAGAAGCCCAGTGCCTCATCCGCTTGTTCAAAAATCGCACGGGAACGATCAAACGCATCATATGCGTCTTTGCCCATTCCGACAGTTTGTGCGCCTTGCCCCGGAAAAACAAATGCTATTTTACTCATAACGTTTCCCCCTTACACACGTATACGGCTCGAACTGCATCAGACAGTATAGCTCGTTTCGCGGTGATATGTAAGCTCGTCATAAGAGGAAAACTTATAACGTCTTATTTTTTCAAAAAGCTGCTGCGTTCATACTACCATACCAGAACCGAAGCTCCCCATGTCAGGCCGCCGCCGAAACCTACAAGCACAAGGCGGTCTCCTTCACTCACACGACCCTGCTCAACGGCTTCAGCCAGTGCAACTGGAATGGATGCCGATGACATATTACCGTATTTGTCCAAATTAATCATCGCTTTATCTTCCGACAAGCTTAGTCTGTTTAAAGCGGACTGGATAATCCGAATATTCGCTTGATGAGGAATAAGGAGATCAATATCTTCTTTGTTTAGGCCAGCTTTCTGCAAAGCCTCTTCAGCCACGCTGCCCATAATTCTAACCGCAAACTTGAATACATCATTGCCAGCCATATGAATGAAATGCTGCTTCGACTGGATGCTTTCTTCCGATGCTGGAACGCGTGATCCTCCTCCATGAACCTTCAGCAGGTCTCCACCGCTTCCGTCTGCGCCAAGCACAAACGATTGGAAGCCTCGGCCTTCTTCAACCGGTCCAAGCACAACTGCACCTGCACCGTCACCGAACAATATGCATGTGTTGCGATCCGTGTAATCAGTAATTCGCGATAGCGTCTCAGCGCCTACAACAAGCACATTCTTGTACATACCGCTGGCGATCATACTCGTTCCTGTCGCTAGTCCATATATAAACCCGGAGCAAGCAGCCGACAAATCGAACGCAGCCGCTTGCTTTGCTCCCAGCTTATCTTGAAGCAAGCAGGCAGTCGAAGGGAAAAACATATCAGGCGTAATTGTAGCAACTATAATGAGATCGATATCTTCTGCCGTAAGGCCAGCAGCGGCAATCGCTTCACGCGATGCATGCAGCGCAAGATCGGATGTTGCTTCTTCCGCTGAAGCTAGGCGGCGTTCTTTAATGCCTGTGCGAGTAACAATCCATTCATCATTTGTTTCAACCATTGCTTCTAGCTCTTTGTTCGATAAAATACGTTCTGGCACGTATTTACCAGTACCAATTATTCCGACAGGATGTAAATCCATTTCGCACACTCACTTCCCGTTGATTTCTGATGCGATTGTTTCAATCAATTGTCCTTGAATGGCGCTGCGAGCCTGTCTTACGGCATTTTTAACAGCGAGGGCATCCGAGGAGCCGTGGCATTTTACTACAAGGCCATTCAGTCCAAGCAAAGGTGCACCGCCATGCTCCTTATAGTCCATTCTCTTCTTAAGCACACGCAGCTTAGGAAGCATGATTGCCGCAGCAAGCTTCGTTAACAGCGTCTGACCGAAAGCGTCCTTAAGCGAATCAAAAATCGTACCCGCGGCGCCTTCCATGGCTTTCAGCATAATATTGCCGGCAAAACCGTCGCAAACAAGGACATCGCAATTTCGATTTAGAACATCCCTTGCTTCAACGTTGCCGATAAAATTCACTGGAGCTTGCTCAAGCAAAGCGTAAGCCGCTTTAGCCATCTCATTGCCCTTCATCGCTTCAGTTCCCACGTTCAGAAGCCCAACTCTCGGCTTCTCCAGTCCGTGAACCTTGGCACGATAAATGCTTCCCATAATTGCATATTGCAGCAGATGCTCCGGCTTTGCATCCATATTC
>NZ_JBFRDK010000268.1:0-5792 GCF_052113545.1 Paenibacillus sp. TAF43_2 | reverse complement strand
GTTTTTAGCTCCCTTTTGAGCAAATAGCGGAATGTATGTCCGCAAGATTAAAAAATGTGCCCGATTCTCCAAAATAGCGGATCGTATGTCCGTTAGGAATATAACAATGTTATCGCAAGCCGACACATTCGCTCCATACTCTGTTCAATATGGAGCTCAACTCCCCTTTCGCACCTCTTCTTGCAGCATCAGTAAATAACACATAATAAAAGACAAGTGCTGCGTGTATCGAGTTAACTATCACACTCAGAAGCAAAAACTCAAACAATAGCGACTTACAGATGCCATTTCACAACGCCTATCTTCTTAATGGCAGTCTCCATTTGACGCGGATATCTGTGCTTTCATCCCAGGTATTTCCTTTTCTTGCAGCATCAAACAACGGCTCGATGTATGGAGCCATTTCAGAGTAGCTTGCAGTGGCCGAGAGTGCTGAAACGAGGCTATCCAAGCAGTCCGCTAGTTCTGTGCGGTCGCCAGAATAATATGCTGCTACATAACGCTCCTGTAGGGACGGCATGTAGGATAGATTTTGTTCTTCCCGGGCGCATATAAGCGCGAGCGCGAAAGAAGCTTTGGCTGCCGCAGGCGATACAAGCCAGCTCGGCAGCGTGCGGTATTCGAACCCGCCATGCGGCTGCAGACGGAAGTCTCCAAGAGTGCCATACCTTGGACGGCGGGCCCGCCCTGCGGGGTCCTCAACAAGCGCGAGCGGGAATGCCGCGTAGCTGTCCAGCAGGCGGAGCAAGCGACTCGTCAGCGGCGCTCCGCTAAGATGAATGTGCCCGCCGAGCGCAAGCCCCGGCACGGGCATCGCTCCAGCGGCCCAGCGCAGCGCCGGGTCGCTGATGCGATCGGCGGCGCGCAGCAGCAGCCGCCGCACATTCGCGGCAAGCGCGGCCGGGCTATCGGCCGGCTCGGGCCGCAGCTCGGCGAYGGGATACAGCAGCCGTCGCCCAACGAGCAAGGCGTCGGCACCGGCTGCCCCGCCGACGCCAGCTCCAAAAAACCGTGACGCCGACGCGATCTTCCCCGCTGGCGTCACAAGCACAAACTCCGGATCGGCGCCAATAAGCAGCTGCCGATCCACAGTCTCCGCTCTCGCCGCGGCATGCCACGCGGCGAATCGCCTTAGCGAAGCAGCCTCCAGCCTCATGTCCCTCAGCTTCGGCCAAGCATCGCGGACGGCTGTGCGCCCGTCCCCGCCAAGCCATACCTCGGCCTCTCCAATATCGAGGCCAAGTGCATAGAGTGCCGCTACAGCGGTACGCGCCACTCTTCGCAGCGCTGGATCATCAGGCCAACCGCCGCTGATTGGCAGCAAAGACTTGAACTGCATCACCTTCCCCGATGCGTCAATTCGCATCATTTCGACGGGCTCCAAATGGACGACGCTGATGCGGTACAATCGTTCACTCTGAATCGCAGGACCGCCGCACAAGCCAGCTCGGCGCCAAATGCGCTGTTTCTCCGAATCAAGCAGATTTGTGGCAATGTGACCGTTGACATTAAGAATCCACATCCCTGTAAAACGGCTGCTATCGATTGTGCGGGCGTCTGACCATGCGAGCACAGCATCCCCTGCTCTCACTGCTGACCAGTGCTCGGCATGCAGCGGCTGCCCATTGCGCTCGCCTGAGGTATGCTGCTCGTTGGCATCGTATGTAATTTTCTCAAGCCGATCGTAGCTGCCTCGCCATATCCACGTCGAAGCCATGGCTTTCCCGCCTTTAAACAAGGAATGTATACATCAATTTTCGCTTTTTTTATAATTTCAAAAAAAAAGAGGGCTTTCGCCCTCGAATTTGCCGCTCGCGCAGCATATGATACCTTGACAGCAAAGCTTCCCGGCTTGCTTACAACTCATCGTCCAGCAGATCTGGATCCAAATCCTCATAATCATTATCGCCGAGGCTGAATTCCAAATCCTTGCCGTCCAGGTCGTCGCAACCGCCTGGAAGAACCGCTACGCAAACCTTAGTCTCGGCGACTAGCTCTACCGAAAACTCACGCTCTACACGAATCACGACGCCTGAACCGTTCGAAGAAATATTCGCTTCGATACAGTTTGGCTCCTGAACTACCTCGGCTGACACTTCCACCGTAGAAGGCCGATGTTTCGGGTCTACATAGGATAGATTGACATGCTCGACGTAATGCACGGATTCCTTAGCTACGTCTGTTTGCGAGTTTTTGCTGTACGAATACCAAATGTTGATATCGTAAGTACCAATTACCTCAATGCCGTCGCCCGAACGAACCGCTTCATACTGATGGTTGATGATCCATGCTCCCAGAATACTGGTTGGATTATGAGGCGGCGTCACGGTATGGGTTACAGTGGAAAACTTACGACCTTTGCCGCAGACAGCTTTCGTAATTATTTCTCTGTATTGTAGCTGTTTATCTGCAATAGCCATTGATTTAACCTCCTCCATACAATCATTCATTTAAAGTGTATGCAGGACATTCGTCTAGGGTGACTGTTTATTTTCTCGAAATATAAGATTATATAAGTTTTATACTTATAGCGATCCATATAGATCACTGCGGAACGGATGCTAGAGCCGCCTGACGCCGGAAATAGCCGTTACGCTCGAAATATAAGAATACATAAGCGCCACACTTATAACGATGCTTATATTTCTCAGCTAAACGTATGCTGTGCCGAAATGGCTTGCAGAACTGCTTGCGATTGATATGCATGCGATTATAGCTTTTATCTCTACAATCATGCTTGCATATGTGCGCAAAACGATAGTTAGGTTTGCCAATGTCGCCACAGCCGTTTACGCTAGAAATTCAAGCGGCTATAGCTTAAAACCTATAAGCCACTCGTATTTCAACGTGATACGATAGCTATGTCTACGAATGCCGCCACAGCCGCATACGCCAGAAATTCATGCAGTTATATTATTACGCCATAATCGCATTTGAATTTCTAGGCGGTACAATAGCTATGTCTACGAATGTCTCCACAGCTATTTACGCTTGCCTCGCAACGAATTTTTCCCTTTACATTCTATGGTCGAAGTTCGGACGTCATGACTTTTCTTTTTTTCAATCGCTTCGCGATGCCTAAATACCGTTCAAGTTCCCTTAAAAGCATGAGCAGCGAAGCGCGAACCTCGAACTCATCTCTTGTTTTTGGCAGCTCCATCGCTTGAAATAATCGAGACAGCTCTAGCAGCCGCTCTCCAACGCTGCCTTTATAAACATCTGATTTCACATCGCTAGACAGCTGATCAAACAAATCTGCGATCATAATCGCTTGAGGAAACTTTTCATATACGAAAGCAAGCTTAACCATCATTTGCTGGATGGATTCGAGCTGCTGACGTCTCATTTCAAAATAAGTGGACCAATATTGCTCTTGGCCCCAAAGCCGATTTTCGCGATTCCGAACGGAGCGCTGGGCGCCTTCCTCAATCGCGTTATAGGCTTCCAAAATTTCGCCGCCATTCCATATATGCGATGGATCTCGCAGCGTCAACGACATTTCTTGAAAAATGACGGCAAAGTTTTGCTCAATTGAAGAACGAAAGAAGCTAAGTTGATGCTCATCCTTAGGCATATAAATGATGTTCACGATAGTTGCCCATCCCAAACCTGCAAATAAGAGCATAATTTCGTTTCCAATAATATCGGTTGTCACCTCTGCCCGATTGAAAAGATGGAATACGATAACCGAGCTTGTAACGATGCCATCCTTCAATTGGAAGCGCGACAATATTGGAAAAGTAATGAGAATGAATATAGCAACTGCCCAAATGTGAAAACCAAATACAGTAAAGATAAGCGAAGCAAAAAAAAGTCCGAGCACAGAAGCGATAAATCGCACAAATGCGCTCTTAATCCCCTTCATCCTCGTCACTTCAACGCCAAGTATGGCAAGAATCCCGGCGCCAAGCGGCGGCTCCAATCCAAGATAGACTGCGGTATAAATGGCTGCAATGGCGGCCAACGCCGTTTTGATAATACGAATGCCCATGAAATAACCTCACGTTAAGTAGAATTTATTTCTACATCCTACCGCTCGCGCCAACCCTCAGTCAACTTTCTCTCCAGCATCGCAACTAACTGATACATAATCGTAGCGACAACAGCAATCACAATCAAGCTTGAAAGCACTAATGTGAAATTGAATACTTGGAAGCCATATATGATTAAATAACCTAAACCTAGCTTGGCGACGAGAAACTCACCAACGATGACGCCGATCCACGCTAGCCCGACATTAACTTTCAACGTTGAAATAATGACAGGAAAGGAACCCGGCAAAATGACTAGCTTAAATAATTGCAGTCTAGAAGCACCAAACAGCCTTACGACCTTAATATAACCGGTGTCAATCTCACGAAATCGATTATAAATGTTCAAAATCGTTATAATGACAGTTATCGATAGCGTAATGGCAACGATCGACATAAAGCCTGGTCCAAGTCCGACGATAAAAATAGGTCCAAGCGCCACTTTTGGCATACTATTGAGGACGACCAAATAAGGATCGAATACACGAGATAGAAATGGGAACCACCATAGCAAAGCGGCAATCACAGTGCCTAAAATCGTACCAAGCAAGAAACCTACGACGGTTTCTGTCACGGTCATGCCCACATGGGGCCATATGGAGCCGTCCACCATCGTCTTCCAAAGCTGTAGAAACATCTTGGAGGGATAGCTGAACAGCAAGGGATCTATCCAATTTTTGCGACCAGCTGCTTCCCATAAACCGATAAACAGGAGCAACAGCACAAACTGTGTTGTGATGACCGCTGCTGTAATTCGCCGCTTGTGTTCTTTGAACCGAGTGTGCAGCTCGCCCATCCAAGTCAAGCGATCCTCTTGAATACCCGATACAGCAGCTTTATCTGTTATGTCGCTTTTCGTTGCATCCTGACTGCTTCGTTCATCCACCATTTCCACCCCCTTCCATGTCGTCCTCATCAAGCTCCTCCCATAAGCGATCAAACAATTGTTGAAAGCCTGGGAGCTTGCGAGCCGCCATCGGGGTTGCTTGACGGATGTCTTCCGGTAKTTCCACTTCACATCGAATATGTCCGGGATTTCTGCCTAGCACGATAACACGGTCACTCATTGCAGCAGCTTCTGCCAGATCATGTGTGACGAGAACCGCTGTTTTGCCAAGTCTCTTCAAAGTCTGATGAACCAAGTCCTCGAGTTGGAGCTTGATATGCAGATCAAGTGCAGAGAAAGGCTCATCGAGCAGAAGCACTTCCGGCTCCGTAGCTAATGTTCTTGCAAGTGCGACTCGCTGCCGCATTCCGCCTGACAGCTCATGAGGGTATTTGCGTCCTGATTCCGGAAGTCCAAGCTCAACGAGCAGCTCATCTACCGCTTGAAGCGCCTTCTCTGATTTACGTCCGCTTATTTCAAGTCCAATTGCGGCATTTTCTTTGATTGAACGCCACGGAAACAAATAATCTTGCTGCAGCATGTAGCCTACCTTGGGCGAAGGTCCCACAACCCGCTCACCATTTAGCAGTACTTGCCCCTTAGTCGGTGGAAACAAGCCGGCTAACAGACTAAGCACCGTCGTCTTGCCGCAGCCGCTCGGACCCACCAAGCTGATAAACTCCCCGCGGTTAACCGTCAATTCAATTTGCTCAACCGCGAGGGAGGCTCCCTTTTCATTCACATATACATGCGATAATTGCTGCAGCTCAAGCACAGGTATATCCGTCAATTCAATTTGCTCAACCGCGAGGGAGGCTCCCTTTTCATTCACATATACATGCGATAATTGCTGCAGCTCAAGCACAGGTATATCC
>NZ_JBFRDK010000267.1:0-5854 GCF_052113545.1 Paenibacillus sp. TAF43_2 | reverse complement strand
GAAATAGAGCATCTCATCGCGAAGCATAGATAGAATGTCGCGCTGCCAATCCTCAAGAGTAGGGGAGTACTCCTCAATGAACCAGACGAGATCTTTTTCTGGCCGTGGTTGAAAACGTTTGGCGTCAGCGGCCTGCGATTGAGCGGCAACTGTTCGATCCGGATCTAGATTCCACAAGTCATTCACAAGAGGAGGAAGGGATGTTCCACTCCGAGCGCTCGCTGTCCTTTTGCACCATTTCGATATAACGTTTCTTATCTAATTGATAAGGCTTAATGAGCGTCGGATCGACATGCTCTTGAATGGCAAGGATCACATCGATAAACTGTTCGACCGCCTCTATTGGAATGGCAATAAATATCTTAATGATCTTGTGCTAACCCATGTGATTTTGACTTTGCTAAGTATAAATAATAATGCTTAGTAAGGAATTAAAGGAAAACCATTAAGCGATCATGCACATCTGAGCATGGTCGCTGTTGTTTGGATATAGGTAGAGATATGTCCGATAAATAGGGGGAGAAATGCTGGAAAGCTGAGAAAAGAATAGCGCAGTCTTGTTAACCTTTGATCATTTACCGCTCTAAACGTGCTACCTATGTCTATCCCAGCGGTGGGCTTTTTTGTGTTACCTTTTTGATGTAGCAAATTCTAAAGTGAAATTAAGATGTATTCAGACATTTTTTATGGTGATGGATAAGGAGAAAATAGATGATAACAATTCGTGATGTCAAAGCAATACTGACTGCACCAGAGGGAATTAATCTGGTTGTTGTTAAAATTGAAACTTCAGAGCCTGGCTTGTACGGCTTGGGCTGTGCTACATTTACACAGCGTTATTTGACCGTAGCTTCGGCAATCGAAGACCACTTAAAGCCATTCTTAATCGGTAAGGATGTGCACCGTATTGAAGATATTTGGCAGACAGCAATGGTCAGCGGGTATTGGAGAAATGGACCGGAATTTAATAATGCTTTGTCCGGGGTCGATATGGCCTTGTGGGATATTAAAGGGAAAATAGCTGGACTGCCAGTATATCAACTGCTAGGCGGAAAGTGTCGTGAAGGTGCAGCAATTTATAAGCATGCCGATGGCAGCAGTAAAGAAGAAGTAGAAAAAAATGTGCGCGCCTGCCTAGAGGAAGGCTACCGTTATGTGCGATGTCAAATGGGATTGTACGGTGGACGTGATCACAAGATCGTGAAGCCTGATCATGCGTTGGATGGTGCTTACTATGATCCTAAGGTATATAGGAGAGGTATTATTGAAATGTTCGATCATTTACGAAGCACAATAGGTTGGGATGTGGAGCTAATCCATGATATCCATGAACGACTGACCCCAATCGATGCGGTAGGCTTTGCTAAGCAGCTAGAGAAATTCCAGTTGTTCTATTTGGAGGATGCACTGCCTCCGGAGCAAATCGAATGGTTTAAACTGATCCGACAGCACACAACGACACCTATCGCAATGGGCGAGCTGTTTAACAATCCGAACGAATGGATGCCTTTGATCTCAGGACGTTTGATTGACTATATTCGTATCCACGTAAGCCAAATCGGCGGGATCACACCAGCCCAAAAGATGATCTCGCTTTGTGAGGCTTATGGCATTCGCACGGCGTGGCATGGTCCTGGCGATGTTTCCCCGGTTGGACATGCGGCAAACGTACATTTGGATGTCAGCAGCATCAATTTCGGTATACAGGAATGGAATGGTTTTAAAGACGAGATTCACGAAGTATTCTCAGGAATACCTGAATCTAGAGATGGATATGTGTACCCGAACGAGAAACCAGGCCTAGGTATTGATATAGATGAGAAAATGGCTGCTAAATTCCAATGTGAGAACGTGGTTCCCGCATGGACGCTGGCTCGTCTGCCAGACGGAACCTCCGCCCGACCTTAATAGCTAGTATTAGCCAAATGGCTTTCGAAGAGCAAAACACCTAGTTTAAATAAAGATGGCAAAGCTGTAGAAATAAGGCTTTGCCTATTTCAATTTAGCCTTGCTGGAGTTTCTATTTCAGATAACAAGAAATCAGTCATGGTATGATTGAGTATAGTGAAGAGGAACTTTAAACTTGATTGATTAAGCATTTATTATTTTCTTGGGAGTGTGCAGTTCGATGTTTTTCAGCATGAGGAGAAAGTTCAAAGCATTTCTTTATGATTACCTGACCTTGAAGAAGAGGATTATTATTATCTTCTTGCTTAGCTCATTGATTCCGTTTATTAGTATAGGCCTGATTTCTTACTATACCATCTACTCCATTCTTACCAATAAAATTCAAAGTGGCATTCAAAGCAACTTAAATCAAGTAGAGCTTTCGTTAGAGAATACGATCAGTAATTTAAATCATGTATCCCAACAGCTTGCTTTTGAAGGCAGTGTAGGCAAGAAATTAGATGAATTTTTAGCAAGTGCGGATCGCAAACCATTCGAGCGCTACAAAATGATAAGCAATTTGAAGGAAGAATTAAGCCTCATTACTTTTACGAATCCGAGTATCGGATTAACCTTGTATTATTTCCAAAACGATCATTCCTATGATCTTGAAAATTTGGGAGTCAAGGATAACTTTTTCCCAGAAAAATCGCCATTGCTTGCCAAGTATTCTGGAATTTCCTATTATGGACCGCATATGAGCAATAACCGATTCGAAAATCAATATGTGCTGTCTGCTTTAAGAAAAGTCGATCTGCCTAATCGAAATGATGTTTATGTTTACATAGAAACAGGATTACATTTGACGCAAAGCATCCTTAGCAATGATCAAACAGGTGGGAATAACTCCCATATATTTCTTGATAATGATGGTAGAATTGCCTATAGCGAATTACCGGATGCCTTTGTAATAGATACAACGTTCCCTGGCATTGAAGAGGGAAAGCCTTTCGGTACACATAATGGATATAAATGGTTTAGGAAAGTAAGCAGTCAAGGATGGAGCATTGTTTCCGTGATCCCTAAAGCCGATTATAACAAGGAGATGAATCGATGGTTCGTTCAAATCCTGCTATTTTCGATTGTTTTTTTGGTGATGAGTCTATTCATGGCATGGCTATTGTGGAAAATGGTGTATCGACCATTGAGCGGTTTCAATAAAGAAATTAAGCTGATGGCTCAAAATGGAATTCAGACAGGTATAGCAAGAACTAGAATACCAGAGTTTGACTTCCTCCTGGATCAATTTCGGCAAATGAAAGTTCAAATTTGGGATTTGTTTGCGGAGGTTGAACAGAAGGAGAGGCGCAGAGCGGATCTTGAGGTCGAGAAGCTGCTATATCAAATCAATCCTCATTTTTTGATGAATACGTTGGATACGGTGCACTGGCTGGCTGTCATGAACGGGCAGAACGAGATTGATCGTCTTGTATCGTCATTAAATAAACTGCTGCATTATAATTTGGGGAAGCTTGGACAATCATCAACGATTCAAGAGGAGCTAGAGGCGTTGAAGCAATACCTTATTTTGCAGCAAATTCGTTATGATTTTCAATTTGATGTGCAGATTCATATGGATGAAGAGGTATTGAAAATGCCGATTCCTCGGTTCATCCTGCAACCACTCGTAGAAAACTCCCTTTATCATGGCTTAAGTGATGAGGGCTTCATTCGAGTTGATGTGAAATTAACACAAATGATCAATATTTCCATTCATGACAACGGGTCAGGGATGTCAGAAGAAACCATTGAAAAGTTGTTAAACAGCTCAGAAGTTGAAAACAATAAGGTTGGCATGGGCATAGGGATGAACTATGTGAAGCGCATGATTGAATCTCAATATGGCGAGCGGGCAGAGTTGAAAATTAATAGTGTGCTAGGGAAAGGGACAAGCATTTTCTTAAGCTTGCCCCTCTTGGAGGTTGAACCAAATCATGATTAAAGTGATGATTGTTGATGATGATAAATTAGTTCGAAAGGGACTTATTTCGGCAATGCCTTGGGAGAATTTCGATATGGAGGTTGTAGGTGAAGCAAGTAACGGCAAAAAAGCATTGGAATTTTTGGAATCCAATCGTGTTGATTTACTGCTTACTGATTTAGCTATGCCTGTGATGTCGGGGATTGAATTAATAAAAAGGGTCCGTAAAGAGTTCTCTCATATCTATACTGTAGTCTTGACGCTTCATCAGGATTTTGAGTACATCCAAGAGGCGCTTAGATTAGGCGCGATTGATTACATTGCTAAAGTTCAGCTTGAAAAAGAGCGCTTTGAGGAAGTACTTGAAAGAATCTACAACCGAATTATGCAGGAACAAAAAAGAGATCCAAATGCAAATGAGCTTTTTTCAATGGATCGAGGCTACGCATTGCTTTCTAATAACAAGGCTGTTGGAGAGTATTGGGTAAAAGAATGGAGCAATAAGACAGACCAATCCATAGTTGAGGTGGATATTAATCTTTGGTTCTGGATGCAACCGCTAGAGCAATCCAACGAATTATGGCTGGAACGGCTTTCACAGGTCATCTGTACTAAACCGGGTTGGAATCTAATCAAGCTTAATGGTCYTTATGGTAAATGTCATAAAGATGTAAATCGTCGGCTAAGAGAATATAGAGAGAAGGATTTCTTTTACGACTATGATCCGCATTCTAGCGTTCAGTCTATTTTGCTGCAAGAGGGGGACAATCACAAGCAAGCAAGGTCTGAAGAAAGCATGAATCATGCGAAGGAGCAATGGTCGTCTTATGAATGGATTTATCAAGACAGTCTATTTAATCATCAACTCTATACTTTGAAGATGATGCGGCTGCCTCAGGCGATGCTGCTTGGGCTGCTGTATTCGTTAATCGATAAATGGAATCTTATATTTTCTCCTGTGGGCATATTAAAAATTCAGCTGCCAGTTTCTTTTGATTCCTGGGATCAAGTGGATACATGGTTTATAACCATACGTAATATGATCCGCAGCGCCATTGTTAAACCCACATTTTCCCAAGAGGTTGTGGAATGCATCATTAAAGCTGTTCATATCGCTCATGAAGAGATGAATCAGCAGATTACTGCGGCTAACATTGCTAAAAGAGTCAACATGAGTCGAAGCTATTTTAGCCAATGCTTTAAAGAAATTGTTGGTATGAATTTTAGCGACTATTTACGACAGGTTCGCATCGAGAAAGCAAAGGAGCTTCTGCTCTATACCAACAAGACCATTCTTTGGATTGCAGAAAACGTTGGTTATATGGATGAAAAATATTTTAGCCGCACCTTTCGAGAGCAAACGGATATGCTTCCGAGTAAATACCGACAAGCGTATGATAAAACGCATGATATAGGTAGAGATATGACCGGGAAATAGGGGGAGAAATGATAAATAGCTAAGAAAAGAACCACAAAACCTTGCTAATCTTCGGTCATTTACCTCTCTAAACGTGGTACTTATGTCTATCTAAACGAGAAGCTTTTGTGTGTTACCTTTTAGGTGTGGACAAATTCAAAAGTGAAAGAAGGAACACGCATGAGCAAGTCTAAAAAATGCATTCAAATGTTACTTGCAGCTATGTTAGTTGTATTACCGGCATGCAGTAATTCAGGCAATTCCAAAGAACCATCAAAGCCTTCAACGGAAGGAGCACAAACTGAAGAGATACAAGAAGAAGCAGATCCTTTTGGAAAATCCGAGGAACCTATCACAATTAGAATTGGAAAAGAAATTGATGCGTCGGATAAAAGCTTGCCAGACGGGGAATCTCCTGAGAACAACCAGTATACCCGTTATATTAAAGAACAATTGAACATAGATACGAAAATTGTTTGGCAGGCTGCTGGAGGCAAAGATTACGAACAGAAGATCAATTTATCCATTGCCAGTAACGACTTGCCTGATGCGATGGTTGTGAATGTGAA
>NZ_JBFRDK010000266.1:0-5890 GCF_052113545.1 Paenibacillus sp. TAF43_2 | reverse complement strand
GGTCAAGTCCAAAGTTGTGTGTAAAATCCTCGAACAGAAAGCCTACTCATCAAGAGTAGGTTCTTGCGTTGTTTTTGGTTTTTTCTTACGCCATTCATGGTACACTGTCATTTCAATATATTTCTTGCCGACGGACCACTTTTCATCCATCTCCATTAGTAATGCACCAAATAGTCGAATCACAGATTGTCGGTTAGGAAAAATACGAATAACACGTTCTCTCCGTCTAAGCTCGGCATTAAGACGTTCTACCACGTTCGTCGTTCTTGTTCGAATTCGRCAGCTAACAGGTAGTGCGAGAACAGCGGTAGCGTCATCAAAGCCTTCYTCCAGGACATCCAGTGCTTTGGATGCTCTCTCTTCAAAAGCACCCATGGTTTGTTCCAACAACGATCGAGCGCTCTTTTCATCGGCAGCTTCGTAAATAGCCCGCACATGGGCCTTCATTTCGTCTCGTAAAGCTTTAGGCGTAGCATCTAAAACATTCCGCATGAAATGCGTCTGGCATCGCTGCCACGTCACGCCTTCGAACTGTTCACGAACTGCCTTTACGAGTCCACTGTGCTGGTCACTTGTAACCACGTCAACACCGCGTAATCCACGTTCTTTGAGGCGACTAAATAGGCTACCCCAAGTTGCTGCTGACTCGGTSTCTCCTACGCTAAGACCTATGAGCTCACGGTAACCTTCTTCATTAATTCCTGTTGCGATGAGAACACCACGAGAGCGCACACGACCATCTTCACGTACTTTCACATACAAAGCATCCACAAGAAGGAAGGGATAGGCAAGCGTCAACGGCCGGCTATTCCATGCCTCTACAAGTGGATCGAGCTGCTTGCATAGATCACTAACCGTTGATTTTGAAAAGCCTGTTCCACACAGTTCCTCCGTGATATTCGTGACTCTACGCGTGGATACACCGTTAATGACCATCTCCATCATGGCAAGTACAAGCGCCTGTTCACTTCGTTGGTAACGGGCAAACAACTCAGTGGAGAACTCTCCATTTCGGAATCTCGGCACTTGCAACGTAATCTGCCCAACACGTGTGGAAAGCTTGTGCGGGTACGATCCGTTACGATAACCTTGTCGCTCTTCTGTGCGCTCGTAATGCTCGGCTCCTAACTGTTCTGTAGCTTGGGCCTTCAACACTTGATTCAATACAGACTGTAATAAAGCAGCCATGCCCACATCTTTTGATTCACCTAAAAATAGTTGATGCAAAAGATCTGAATCTACGTTAATCTGATACTGAGTCATACCATAATCCCTCCATTGAATGTTGTCTCGACAACTCCATTCTAAACGAGGATTTTGGCTATGGCTCTCTTTTTTTGAGATGCTAGCTTTTTACACAAGTATACGGACTCAACTCTTAGGATGGTATATTTTAAGCGATAATAGATTTGATATGTATATTTCTCTCCTGGCTTAAATCCAAGAAATAATCTGCCAGCTTGATAAGAGGCGTCTCAATATTATGCGGATTGATGTACACGACCTCGCCTTCTCGGCCATCCGTCAGAAGCACTTGTTTGCCGACTAATCGCTTCATCAGGTTTTCAATAAATACCGATATAATTTGCGGGTTAAGTACGCCAAACTTCCCATCTGTCATCTGATTAACAATTTCATGAAAGGATAATGGCTCGTGATAAGGACGCTTGGAGGACATCGCATGAAAAATATCCGCAACTGCTACGATAGAGCTGAATAAATCAATATTTTCCTTTTTCAGTCCGAGCGGATAGCCGTTCCCGTCCTCGCGTTCATGATGCTGAAGCGCAACGCGAGCGATTCGGAGGCTTAAGCCCGTCGTACCTTTGAGCAGCTCATAACCGTAAATGGTATGCTTCTTAATTAATTGGAATTCAACCTCATTCAGCTTGCCCGGCTTGTTTAAAACCTCTAGCGGAAGCTTTACTTTGCCAACATCATGCAGGGTAGCAGCAAGCGACAAAATCGAAAGCTCTGAATTGTCCAGATTCATCCATCTTCCGATAAGCGTCGATATGACGCCCACGCCTACGTTATGCTCATATACATAATCATCCTTGGCTTTCACCGCTTCGAATAATTCGAAAATATCCTGGTTTTTGGATAGCTGCAAAATAGCTGGCAGCACCTCATTGCGAATCTCCATTAACGGGACCTTACGTGATACTAATATCGATTCAAAGAGCTCTTTTGAGATATTCACCGTTTGCTGAACAAGCTCACCAATTTGAATGCTTGATTGCTGAATCGGCTTATCCTCATAAGCAAGGGCAATCGATGATAAATCTATCCGATGGTTTATTAATATTTGTATTGATTCACGAGTCAGAACAGAGTCAGCAGGTACAATCGTAACGCCATAAGCGTTCAAAATATCATATTTCATTTTTTTCCCGATCAACTGTTCCATGACTTCACTCCCTCGGACTTGACGTTTCCAACTTTTAGTTTACCATATCTTATTTAGGAAGGGTCTATTAAAATTAGAAAGATGAGAATACATAGAAAAAGCCAACGGATTAGGATGGCTAATCCGTTGGCTTTTTCAGAATCAAATCCTGTACAGCTATCTTAAAATCCATCATAAAACAATAAATATTGATCTGTATTCGCTTTAGTTTATCAGCATTTTATGAATTATAGTTCCAACCATACTTCCATTAGCTGATCCAGCTGCTTTTGCCGTTCCTCCTGCAAATTCCAAATGGATTCAAGCGCAGCTGGATCATCCATTTCCGCGACTTGCTCCATTTCCATATTGCCCTCTAGCAGGCTTGCTTCAAGCCTCGCAATCTCTTGTTCCAGCTGTTCCTTCGTACGCTCCACTCTTCCACCATGTTTCGGCTTCGTATGCTCAGCTAATTGCCTCGGATCTCGCACAACATAATCTGTTTTAACGGTAACATTGTTCTCGTTCGTTTTATAAGGCTTCCGCTTCGACTTAAAGTCATCATAATTGCCCAAGTAAGTGTGAATGGCTCCCTCATTAAGCTCCCAAACTCGTTTAGCCAGCCGATTGATAAAATACCGATCATGCGAGATCGCCAGCACCGTTCCATCATAGTTTTCCAAAGCTTCCTCCAGCGCCTCGCGGGAGCTGACATCAAGATGATTCGTTGGCTCATCCAGCAGCAATAAGTTCGGTTTTTTGCGAATAAGCAGCGCGAGGCGAAGGCGTGACCATTCCCCGCCTGACAGCAAATGAAGCGGTTTAAATACATCCGTTCCGTAAAACAAATAGCTAGCCAGTATATTCCTTGCCTCGCCTTCCTCTAAACCGCCCTCCGTTTTAAAAAATTCAAGTACGCTGAGCTGCTTATCGTCAACCTTCTCTTCTTGAGCCAAATAGCCGATATGAAGACGGGCTCCTAAGACTAGCTGTCCATCATCTGGCTGAAGCTCGCCAAGCAGCATTTTAAACAACGTCGTTTTGCCTGAGCCATTGTCCCCAACCAGCACAACCTTCTCACCATAGAGCAAGCTGCCCTCAGCTTTTTCCAAAATAACCCGATCACCGAATTGTTTAGTTACATTCTCAAACGTAATTGCCTTACGACCAGAGCGATCAAGCGCTGTAAGCTCGAAATCAGCGGTCTTCGGATCAAGAACCGGTCGTTTAATCATTTCCAGCTTTTCCAAAGCTTTGCGCATGGAAGCGGCGCGTTTAAAAAACTTCTCATTGTCGCCGATACGCCCCCATTCCTCCAAGCGCTTAATCGTTTCCTTCATCTTCTTTATCTGCTTCTGCTGCTCTTGAAAATTCACAAACTGCTGCAAGAGAAGCTCCTCTTTCTCCTTCACATATCCGCTATAGTTTGTAAGAAAGGTTTGTGCTGTACCGTCCTCAAGCTCGATTATTTTGGAGCACACCTCATCAAGAAAATAACGATCATGCGATACGATGACACATGCGCCATCATATTGCTGAATAAATTGCTCCAGCCACTCCATCCCCCGCAAATCCAGATGGTTCGTAGGTTCATCAAGCAGCAGCAAAGCCGGTCGGACAATCAACTGGGAGGCAAGTGCAATCCGCGTTTTCTCACCGCCGGACAGGCTGCCAAAGCTTCGTGAATAAACAGCTCGATCGATACGCAAGCCCGTTGCGACCTGCTCAATTGCCGTATCCATCTCATAACCGCCGCTTCTCTCGAACCTTTCCTGAGCGAGCGAGTATGCTTTCAGCAAACGCTCCAAGGCAGCTGAATCAGCAAGCATTTGCGGACTCGACATCTCTATTTCCATCTGCGTCATCTGATGCTTGCACGCCATTAAGTCTTGATAGCCATAAGCCAAAACTTCATACACGGTCAGCTTATCAAATTCGGCAGGTGTCTGCGGCAGATATCCGATTGCCAGCTCCTTCTGTACCGTAAGCATTCCCTCATCTACCTGATCATGACCTGAAATTAGGCGAAGCAATGTCGATTTTCCGCTTCCGTTGCGGCCAATCAACCCGATCTTCTCGCCTGCTTGTATTTGCAGCGTTAGTCCATCAAATATCAGATTTGCGGCGTGGTATTTCTTTATTTCCTGTATATTAACAATAATCATGTGAAGAGCCTCCTGTTAGATGAAGACCCTGACTCTCAAACACAACAAAAAAAGAGCCGCAGCAACAAGCCTGCGACCCTTCGGATGGTAAAGCTATCCGTAGTGGTTAAAGTAGGCGTCTTCTCGCGAATGGTTTAATCGTATGAGCATAATTGGACAGACCTCTCCCGTTCGCGGAAAATGTATGAACAATGCCAGCCATAGCAATCGGCAGCTGGCTAATACGGTTATTGACCATTTCGTGATTCACCTACTTCACCTCCCTTTCATTCATTCTTTTTAAAATAACATAAGGCCAAGTGTTATTGCAATAGCCAAACCAAATTTTGTATTTACAAGGAGTAAGCGTACATGATGTCGAAGATGACATTGTGAAGTAGGCTTATATATGGATAGATTTACATATCTTGGGGTGTAGCTTTACAGCTTTTTGATCATTTTAAAATTGTTTAATTTCACACCTCTCCGTTCCACAACTTGTGACTCGACTTCCCGGTATTCATGACGTTCAAAAAATGGTTTTGCTGTTATGCTCGCAACTGTTTTTATCTCATTTACCCCTAGTCGGCCAGCTTCAGCTTCAAGTTTTTTCAATAGGGCTGAAGCTACGCCTCTTCTCTGATAATACTTATGGACATACATTCGATCCAGCTCCCCTCCATAGGTCATATCAGCAAATCCTACAATTTGACTGCTGTTCTCAGCGATAAAAGTAATATTTCGAACCATGGATTCCTTCCAAGCTTCGATTTTTTGGTCTGTCTCATCTTGTGGAGCCCAATCGTTAAGCTGATCTTGTGAATAATGTTGTTTGTTTACTTCATGCACCGTTTCATAGAATAGGGAAACAACCTCACTTATATCCTCTTCAAGGAACCTTCTAATATTAATACTCATTCCTCCATTTGGATTTTTATGTATAAAAGTAATCATTTTGCACACTATAAGCATATTGCCGTTTTCTATGCGGTCAAAAACAAAAACATGATGAATGGGAGAATACGATGAGAAAAATATCTATKTTAGTCTGTCTGCTATTCCTGACCCAAACATTTGGAATTGTATTAGCACATCCAAATCCAAATGCTGAACCTGCTGGAGTACTTGTCACTATAATTAACAGCGAAGGCCAAAATATTGGATCCGCTCAGCTCACCCAAAAAGCTGACAAAGTATATTTGCACATTGAAGCGGAGAAGCTTCCTCCAGGCAAGCACGGTATTCACTTTCACAGCATGGGAAAATGCGATACTCCTGATTTCAAAACAGCTGAAGCTCATTTCAATCCAGTGAACAAGCAGCATGGCTTTAACAATCCAAAAGGCTACCATAACGG
>NZ_JBFRDK010000265.1:0-5891 GCF_052113545.1 Paenibacillus sp. TAF43_2 | reverse complement strand
AGGGTGTGAAGGTGCTGTATCCGAATCCGAAAACTTCCGGCGGCGCTCAGTGGGACATTAACGCCATATATGGCGCTGGCCTTAAGCAGTCAGAGGAGCAGACGGGTACAAAGGATGCTGAATATGCGAAGCATTTTCTAAAAGCAGTCCATGCCAATGTGGAATCGCTTGATAAGAGCGGTCGCGCATCGATGGCAGCCTTCGAATATGGTGTAGGCGATGTCATCGTCACTTACGAGAACGAGCTGCTCGCTCGAATTAAGAAAGGCGTAAATTATGACATCGTTGTTCCAAAAGACACGATATTAATCGAGAATCCAGCAGCGATCGTGGATAAAAATGCGGATAAGCATGGTGTTCGCAAGGTAGCCGAGGCATTTATTGCCTTTTTGCAAACGGAGCAGGCACAGCGGCTTTTCGTGGATCATGGATTCCGCTCCGTAGACAAGAAGGTAGCTGCGGATACGAAAGACCGTTATGTGGTGCCGGAAGGATTGTTTGATATTTCTTACCTAGGCGGCTGGTCTGAGGTTAGAGAAAACCTTTATTCCAAAAAAGGCGTCTGGTATCAAGTGCTCGCTGATCTTTAATACGATGTGTGAGGAAAGCTTTTAAAAAACCTCTGCGCCCTATGTCTCTCGTTTAAACGAGAGGCATAGGGTGCAGAGGTTTTTTTGATGAAAGCATGATGCTGCCATCGACTAAACGAATTATGAGCGATTTGTTTGCGATTGTTAAAATAAGTCTAAAAGATGCTGGGGAGCAGGCAAAGTTTCCGGGCTTTTTTTTGTATGTAAAGGCACTTCATGGGCCGAACGTACTAAAAATGATACTCCGCTGCGAATGATGTAGAACCGAGAGAAGCAAGGGCAAGGGGGAGAAATGATGAAGAAGAATAAAACGTCAAATAAGAAAATGAAAAGGATAAAATACATTTTGATCATAGGTACAGCTTTGCTTATTATCGCTGTTTTAGGCGGATGGGGGGCATTTCGTTTCCTGATCGGCAAGCAGGATATTGGACAGCTTGAGGTGCCGCTGCCGGCAGCTACGATTTTGTATGATCAGCACGGAATGGAAGCTACCCGTATTTCTTTCAATAAAATTGATGAGATTGCCTATGAAGACATACCAAAACATATGGTTGATGCCGTTGTTGCGGTAGAGGACAGACGTTACTTCGAGCACGAAGGAATGGATATGCGGGCAATTAGCCGAGCGATTTGGACAAATATAACTTCAGGCGGGACCGTACAGGGCGGAAGCACGATAACACAGCAGCTCGCGAAAAATGTCTTTTTGTCGCAGGAGAGAACCTGGTCGCGGAAGTGGGATGAGCTGCTTTTGGCGAAAAAGATTGAGGAAAGCTACAGCAAAGAGGATATTATGGAGAAGTACCTCAACCAAATCTACTATGGTGATGGAGCATGGGGAATCGATAGAGCGGCGCATACGTATTTTGGCAAGCAGCCAAATCAGCTTAGCGTAGCGGAGGCAGCGCTGCTTGCTGGTCTAATCAAGGCGCCATCCGCCCTAACTCCTTATAAACATCTAGAAAAAGCGGTTGATCGAAGAAATGTGGTTCTTCAGCTTATGAAGGATCAAGCGCTGATTAGCGAGGATATATACAATAAGGCCATTCATGAGCCTGTGAAATTACTGAGCGCAAAGCCTAATCGAGTAGATGATATCAACTATCCTTATTATGTGGACCAGATCATTCGTGAGGCGATGACGCAATATGGGTTATCGGAAAATGAAGTGCTGCAGGGCGGGCTTCGAATCTATACTGCTTTGGATACGAAAATGCAGCAGTCGGCGGAACAGGTGTATGCGAAGGGATCTCTATTCCCAAATAGTGCTGCAGACCAGCTCATTCAAAGCGGTGCTGTTCTGATTGATCCGCGTGACGGCGGAATTCGGGCGATTGTTGGCGGCAGAGGGGAGCAGCCATTTCGCGGCTTTAACCGAGCGACGCAGCTAAGCCGTCAGCCAGGCTCAACGATCAAGCCCATCGCTGTATACACGCCAGCGCTGGAGCTTGGCTATAAGCCAAGCGATGATCTAGTTGATGAACCGATCAATATTAACGGCTATGAGCCAAAAAATGCAGACGGCTCTTTTCATGGCAGAGTGTCACTTTATGAAGCGCTTATTAACTCTTACAACATACCTGCTGTGAAGCTGCTTAATGAAATGGGTATTGAAAAAGGAATGGATGCGGCGGCGCGTTTCGGCATTCCTCTGACAGATGAGGATCGCTCGCTGGGGCTTGCGCTCGGCGGTCTTCATGAGGGTGTATCGCCGCTTCAGATGGCTGAAGCTTTTGGCGTATTCGCAAGTGATGGCGTTCGTAATCATGCGCATACCATAACTCGCATCGAATCGGCAGACGGCAGCGTACTGGCTGAATTCAAGCAGAGTGAAGGCAGTGTGAAAGTAACGGAGCCAGAAATTGCCCGAACGATGACAGCTATGTTAGAGGGAGTCATAAAGGATGGGACGGGTACTGCTGCAATGCTTGAAGGCCGTCCAGTTGCAGGGAAATCTGGAACGACACAAATGCTAGGCACGACAGGCTACGGCGCAAAGGACAATTGGTTCGTTGGCTACACTCCGCAGCTTGTAGGCGCGGTGTGGCTTGGGTACGATCAAAGCGACAGCAGCCATTATTTGTCGACGAGCTCAAAGGCTGCGGCTGTTGTCTTTCAAGCTATATTCGCAGATGCATTAAAGGATGAGCCGGTTATACCGTTTCCTAAGGCACCAGATCTTTTGCCGAAGAAGAAGGATAAGGAGGAAAAAGAAAAAAATAATATATCAAACAAAAATGATGATTCTGATAAGAAACGGGATTGGAAGAAGGATAGGGAAGAAAGGAAAAAACAGAAGGAAAAAGAAAGAGAACAAGAAAAAGAGAGAAAGAAAGAGAGGCACAAGGATAAGGATAAGGATAAGGATAAGGATAAAAACTGAGGAATAGGGCGTGATAACGTAACAGGGAATTGGTGGAAGGTTATAACAACTAAGGAGGATCAAGTTTTTAATAATATAAGCTTGTACAGGAAAAAATGCAATTGTCGGACAACCATTGTATAATGAATAGGCTATTAACTATTTTTTCTATGGTTAATTAATTTTCGAGTGAAAAAGGGGAGTATTATCCTATGTCAACAATTAACGTGTTTGTTACAAACTGGTTGAATCATCGTAAAGTATTGCTTGCTATGCTTGATACTGTGCAAAATGAAAACCTCCAATATAAGCCTTGGGAAAAGGCAATGTCGTTGTCAACTCTTGTTCTCCATATCAATGGAGCAATGGACATGTTCGCACAAACGGTAAAAAACGGCGTGTTCACGCCACCTTCAACAGCTAAACAAGCTGAAACGATTGAAGAGCTGAAAGCGATCGTAGCAGCAGATACCGCTTCAACGAAAGCATTGCTAGAATCTTTAACGGATGAGCAATTGGAAAAAGAGATCGACTTCCATGGCATGAAAATGGCTGGAAGCATTTTGCTCGAGAATGGCAAGGATCATGAAATTCATCACAAAGGTCAATTGTTCATTTATCTGCGCTTGCTGGGCATCGAAACATTGCCGTTTTTCGTAAGCAGATAATAGGAATTGTATTATAAGGGGAGGAGTTCATACATCAGGCCGTTGGTCTCATGAAGCAACTCCTCCTTTTTATTAACTCCTCCTATCTGGCAACTCCTATCAAATTTATAGAATAGGAATGAAGAGACGATGATCAAAATAAACAGTTCAGAATTGAACGCTGCTTTTCAAGCATTTATTGGCAAGGAAGTTTATATTCATAGTGAAGCGACCTCTTTCGTCTTTGTCCGAAACTTCAAGGTTAGCCTCACTGAAGCCCATATTGCTGGCGAGGGTTCATACCGGATAGCTCTTCGCTTTGATGAGCTTGGCTGGCTGCGTACAGAAGCACTCACCCATTATGAAGTAACGGTGGAGGGGAAGCTATTACTGGCGGGTTACGATGATAAAGGCAGAATGAACGTTGCTCTGCAGCTTGGAAAGGAGCCGTTTCCGGAATGAGTGAAAAAGCAGTTAAAAAGCTATTAGCTGTGTTTGCGCATCCTGATGATGAATCCTTTATTTGCGGAGGAACATTGGCAAAGTATGCAAGCATGGGAGTTGAAATTACTCTCGTAAGTGCGACAAAAGGCGAAATGGGACGTCGAATGGGAAACCCGCCTTATGTGAATCGAGAGACTATGCCTGATATTCGGGAAAAAGAGCTGCGGAATGCTTGCGAGGCACTTGGCATTCCAAATCTTATTTTTTTTGATATCCGTGACAAGATGGTTGAATTTTACGATTCGGAGAGCCTCATCTCAAAAATAGGCGTACTCATGGATGAGATCAATCCGGATGTAGTCCTTACATTCCATGAAATTTTGGGCGGACACCCTGATCACTGCGCAATCGGAAAAGCAACAACTACCGCTTTCCACCGCAGCAAGCAGCCGGGTTCGCTTTATTTCATCAGTTTCGGCGATATGATGAATGCTCCGGAACGATTTGGTTACACGAAGCAGGACATTGTCAAAATTGATGTTCGTAATCAGTTAGAAGCCAAGCTTGCTGCGTTTCGTGCGCATCGCTGTCAAACCGAAATGGACGAATGGGTATGGGAAGCAGACAGCGCGGCATTGGCACGCTTTGGCAAGTATGAGTATTTTATACAAGGCAATCAAACGATTATGCCAAAAACTGCGGATGATCTTTTTTAATAAACGCACATACGAAACAGGCAGTCTTCAAGCAGCTTAATCTGCTGAAAGACTGCCTGTTTTTATTTTGTTTAAAACATTGGAAATACATATCGAACAAGAAAATATAGAGCTCCGAAGAAGATGATAATGTAGGCAGCATATTTGATGAATGTAGACGCCACTAAACTTGAATCTGATTTCTTTTCAACATGTCTTTCTTCAATCTCTAAATTTTGTTGCCTTGTCGTCATTTGAATCACTCCCTCAGTAAGTTTGATAATATTGAATACCCTGTTGGGGGAATGATGAATCAATGGCGTGCAGAAAATCGTTTATATATCGATGTTTTTCGATCATTTCTTGGGAAATAGTCGAGATAGGTAAATGGTAACCTAATCATTTTGTACCATTGAATCTGTCATGAGGAAGATGGATAATAACGGAAAAGGCATTTCTTTTTTTACAGTGAGTAAAAATGGTTTACCCTTTTTTTTAAGAATTGAGGTTCTTTTTTACGAAGTTCTGAATATCTTAGTTAACGAAGCCCTATTGTTGCAGGTACACCTTTATTTTGCAAAACAATAGAATAGGGCAACAGGAGGCATATAAGTTGAACGAAGCAAGGAAGCCTTTACAGCTAAGTACACAGATGAGCCATAGCCACAGGGACATCCTACTTGAAATTGAGGAAACGATTGCGGAATTGGAAATCTACTTGGAGACAAACCCGGATGATGAGATCGCTTTGGTGCAATATGAGCAGTTTTTGAATAAACGCGAGGATTTCACTTATTTTTTGGCGGAGCCGTATGGGAAAGCATCTCAATCTGTCATGCAGGCGTAATCAAATAGAGCAAGGATGTCAATAACATGGACATGCATGGTTCGGAAGAGCTGCTTGATTGCAGCTAGGCTATGGGGAAATAAAGATTAGATCTGGCAATAGGAGTCAAAAGGATGCCAAGGAGCGAACAGCTGCCCTTGGCATTTTTTTATTTTGGCGTGCCCAGAGGCACGCATCTTCTAGCCGGTGAAAGTCCGGTCGTGGGAAGAGCCAAGACCTCGCGTAGCTAGGATACTTGCGTATGGCGAAAACTGTGCGTAAGAGCGTATCGACGAAAGTACCTGTCAGAGACAGGGCGAGCGA
>NZ_JBFRDK010000264.1:0-5919 GCF_052113545.1 Paenibacillus sp. TAF43_2 | reverse complement strand
GGACGGTATCCTGAGGTCATTAGACTTCTGGATATCGTCCTTTTAAACTGGTATGTCATATATTTAAGATGAAGACTTAGTGCTTTTTGCAGAGCTTAGGTGATCAATTTGATCCTCAAGTATTTTGCCGGCTCTCTCTAGAAACAGTGTAATCAGTTCCAGCTCAGCATCTGTATAGGAGGAAGCCAGCTTCACCATCTCGTTGTGAAGGGGAATATACGTATTGCTGACATCTTCTTTCTGTTCATAGAGCGGAACAATAATCACTTTGCGACGGTCATTGGGATCGTTTTGCCTGCGTACGTAACCGAATTTTTCAAGGCGGTCAATTAATGCTGTCACACTTCCAGTAGCAAGCCCAGTTAATTTGGACAACTCACCGGCTGTGATCGGACCTTTTTCACGTAAAATATCCACAGATAAAAAATCATTATTATATAAGCCGAGAGCAGCAGCTACATTTTGTTGGTACAAAACGGTTCGGCTTCCTAGTCCACGCATACGGGCGACGAATTGTTCCTGCTGATCGGTCGCTTGCACTTGTTGCTCGCTTGACAAAGGACAAACCTCCTTTTAAGATGTGGTTATCTCGGATTTCGAGATACTTTGTTATAAAGATATTAGATGAAATGAATTTAATCAAGTTCATTCTATCGAATTCATTCGTAATTTGCAAAAACTTTAGTCATGATGGCTAAACAATTTTAACCCCTATTTGAGATCGGAATGCTACAAGACATAGAATAATTAATTATTATGAGGAGGATTTTTATGAAAGATACCATTTTTATTAAAGGTGCACGTGAAAACAACCTGAAAAATGTTTCCCTTTCAATTCCAAAGTACAAGCTGATCGTTCTTACAGGTCCATCAGGATCTGGCAAATCAACTTTGGCTATGGATACACTTCAAAGAGAATGCCAAAGGCAGTATTTGGACTCCATGGGCATGACCTCGGATTCGATAGGGAAGCCGAAGGTTGAGTCTATCGAAGGATTGTCACCGTCCATCAGTGTTGGACAGCATGTTACCAATCGAAATCCACGCTCAACAGTCGGAACAGTAACCGATATCTATACGTTTGTAAGGTTTATCTTCTCGCGACTAGGGGAGCGAATTTGCCCTTCTTGCAGCGGTCATATAGCTCCTTCATTAGAGCCCATAGGTGCAATGGCCGATGAAGATGAGGAAATGGATCATCAAATGATAGGCTGTCCTCACTGCGGAGCAGCGCTTGAGCAGTTAGGAATGTCGCACTTTTCCTTCAATAAGCCAGAAGGAGCCTGCGGAGCTTGCAGCGGGCTTGGACATGTGGCAAGCATTAATGAAGCAGCCGTTTTCAATTCAGAGCTCAGTCTGCGCGATGGGGGAGTGGCTTCTCTGAACGGGGTTCATCGCGATATTCAAATTCGTATTTTGTTGGCGGCAGGAAAGCATTACGGCTTGGCATTTGATCCGGATCAGCCTTTAAAGGATTTCGGAGAGGTACAGCGCGATTTGTTATATTATGGTGTCGAGAGTGAAGCCTTCAAGCGCCATTATCCAAATGTGAAGCCTGTCCAAGGTACAAAATTCGAAGGAGTCATCCCTGGTTTATGGCGGCGATACAAAGAAAAAGAAGGGGAAACAGGCGCATCGGAAAAAGAGGGAAGTTTTTTTCATGAACAGCTTTGCCCGGAATGCCTAGGCGCACGCCTTAAGAAAGAGATTCGTCTTGTTCAAGTAGCCGGCTCAACCATTTCCGATGTATCGGAATGGTCGCTCAGTGATGTTTTTAAGTGGACAGAGGAATTACAAGAGACGCTCCCGCCTAAAGGTCATTATCTGCTGGAGCCCATTCTGAATGATATGCCTACTAGGCTAAAACGAATCATTGATGTTGGCCTAGGCTATCTTTCCCTGAATCGGCAAACTGTTTCGTTATCAGGCGGCGAAGCACAGCGGCTGCGGCTCGCTTCGCTGCTCGGGTCTGGCCTAACCGGTGTACTTTATATTTTGGATGAACCGACCACGGGTCTTCATCCCCGTGATACATCCGGTCTCATACGAGTACTTCAGCAGCTTCGTGATTTAGGCAATACAGTACTCGTAATCGAGCACGATGTTGAAATGATGCGTGCTGCAGACCATATCATCGATATAGGTCCTGGCGCTGGGTTGCACGGTGGAACCGTCGTAGGCGAAGGAAGTCTGGAGGATTTAATGTCGAGTAAGCTTTCAGTTACTGGCGCTTATTTGAGAGAAGAGAATGACTCGAATCCTTTACGCGTTCGCAGAACAGGCAACGGTCAGTTTATTACAATCGAGCAGGCTAAACTCCGCAATGTTGATATTCCAACTGCGTCATTCCCGCTTGGCTGTCTCGTTTCAGTTACAGGAGTATCTGGCTCCGGCAAATCCACGCTTGTTTTTGATATCCTTGCAGAAGGAAGTCAGAAGGAATTGGAGCGAATAGGGTGCAAGGAAATAACGGGCTTGGAGCATGTCGGAAATGTCGTTATATTTGACCAGACACCCATGGGACGAGTGCAGCGCTCCAACGTAGCAACGTATACGGATGTGTTTACGCAGCTGCGCCAGTTGTTCGCTGGTTTGCCTGAAGCTAAAAAAAGAAAACTGACAACCAAACATTTCTCATTTAACACCTCTGGTGGTCGTTGTGAGACCTGTCAGGGGCTAGGTGTGCTTTCCGTTGATATGAACTTCCTGCCTGATCTGGAGGTAAAGTGTCCTGACTGCAAAGGAAAACGATTTACGGATGAGGTTTTGCAGGTTCAGTATGAAGGCTGCTCTATATCGGATTTGCTGAATATGTCTGTGCAGGAGAGCCTAGCTATTCTCAAAAACGAAACTAAAATAACAGGTATTATCGAGATGCTTTGTGAAGTCGGACTAGGCTACTTGAAATGGGGGCAATCGGTCAAAACGTTATCTGGCGGCGAAGGACAGCGGATCAGACTGGCGAAAGAGCTGAGCAAGCCTTCCAAAAACCATACGCTTTATCTGCTGGATGAACCGACGACAGGCCTCCATCCATCTGACATTAAGCAGCTCCATACATTACTCAGCAAGCTGGTTGATACAGGCAATACGGTAATCGTTGTTGAGCATAGTCTGGAACTGATACGAGAATCCGATTGGGTTATCGATATCGGCCCAGAAGGGGGCGCAGCTGGCGGAAAATTAGTAGCAGAAGGCACGCCTGAGCGTGTAGCGGAAGTGGCAGAGTCGTATACGGGTATGTTCTTAAAGGAAATGTTGGCTAAAAGGCAGTAATTATAGCTTGCCAATCTATTGCTAAATCAATACGTAGTGCACGTACTGTTATGCTGACAGTACCTTTTTTTGTTAACTATTCCAAATGGAGAGGAAAATTCAATTACTATTATAAGGAATCACTAATTTATGGTAAATTACAGTAGTGCAACATTTAAATCAAAGGAGGAGATCACCGTTTCTAATGCTCTAAATAAACATAATGAATATCCAATGGTAAGCATTCCAGCCGGAGAAATAGAATTAAGAGATGACCGGACGAAGAGAATATGGAAGTCTGAAATTAAACCCTTTTATCTTTCTCCTTATCCCGTAACGATGGAATTGTATTTAGCTGTAACCAAAAAATCCCCTCTTTCTTTGAGTAGTAATCAAAGACCAGTGGTCAATATCTCTTGGAATGAAGCCGTCTATTTTTGTAATTTATTGTCCCAGAATGCTGGATTAACGGAGTGTTATTCATTCAGTAAGGATGGAGATCATATTGAATGTGATTGGGAATCTGATGGCTATCGCCTTCCGACAGAGGCAGAATGGCAATATGCGTGTAAAGCAGGAACAGCTGGCTATCAATACGGAGAGATTGATAAAATCGCTTGGTACAATGGAAATTCGGGAGACAGCATTCATGAAGTAGGTAAAAAAGAACCCAACGCATGGGGTTTATATGATATGTTAGGAAACGTCTGGGAATGGTGCTGGGATTTATATGATGAGCAGGTATATGGCTCATATCGCATTTTTCGAGGCGGCAGCTGGGCTGAAGAAGCGAGAGGCTGCGGAGCCACTTGTCGTCGTCGCAGTCATCCGTCATTTTGTATTGACGACCTTGGGTTTCGCCTTGCCAAATCATGTTAACGAGTTAGTAATAACCGCGGAGGATATAGACCTCGGCGGTTATTTTTAATTCCAATTAAGCTATTTGCTATTCATAAGCTCACGCAGCGCATCTGCAAATTTGGAGATTCCTAAACCAATTTCAGCTTCTTTTGCTCGAGCAAAAGTAAATCTTACGAAACCAGAATCCGATCCGTACACACTACCAGGAACAAAAACAATGCCTCGTTTAATGCACTCCTCCAGCAGCTTTCCATCGTGAACGTCCGGAACTAGCTTACACCATAGATGAAGCCCACCTTGTGGAGCAGTGAACGTAACCAATCCTGGAAGTTCCTTCTGCAATGCTTCAATCAGTAAATCTCGTTTATATTGGAGCTGCATGCGCAAACGGTCTAGATGAGGTTCAAAGTAATTGGACTTCAAAAATTGTGCCGCTACCTGCTGCGGTATAACGCTAAGTCCAAAATCCATTTGCTGCCTTGCGTCAGCAAGCCTCTCCACAATGGAGTTAGGGGCAACCATCCAACCAATTCGCATGCCAGATGCAGCTATTTTGGAAAAAGAACCGATATAGAGGACAGAGCCAATTGAATCCATTGATTTCAGCGGTGAAGGCGGTGAACCTTCATAGTCCGTTAAGCTAAATGGATCATCCTCGACAATAGGCAGCGCCAACTCGCTTGCAACGTCAAGCAGCTGTTTGCGGCGTTCAGCACCGAACACTGTACCTGTTGGGTTCTGATAGTTGGGGTTCATGAACACCATTTTGATCCGATGTTTTTTGTATAAAGCACGAATGTCCTCAGGACATACCCCTTGACTGTCAACAGGAAGTCGGAACAACCTAAGCCCCGCTGATTGAAACATAGGCAGAGAATAGCAGTAGGAAGGATCTTCAATCGCAACCGCGTCGCCAGGCGACAACAAACACTGGGTTATTAAATATAACGATTGCTGAGATCCCGATGTGATCAAAATCGATGATTCCGTAGTCTTAATACCCCGATGTTGATCAAGATAGGTTACCAATGCTTGTCTAAGCGGAATATACCCTTGAGGATTGTCATAACCCAAATAAGAAGTATATTTATTCTCGCTCATTAATGTTGTAATTTCATCATTTGGAGCCAAATCAGCCGACAGCTCACCGCTAGCAAAATCGATGAGAGTGGGGTTTTGATTGAGCGCTTCACGAATTCTTCGCATAAAGGGCAAGTTAGGTAGAAAGCTTCCGCCTTCAGCGTACCGGCTCCAATTTGGCGTGTGCTTGGGAGTGGCTCCCCATTTTGTTTTGGATACACGCGTTCCACTGCCTGTCTGACTTTCAATAATCCCCATCGATCGAAGCTCGGCAAACGCCAAAATGACAGTACTGCGGTTAACGCCCAGTTGTTCAGCCAATTTTCTCTCAGATGGAAGCAAGCTGCCAGGAGGGAATTCACCGTAGGAAATCCGTCTTTCTAGATGATCGGTAATTTGTTTATATATAGGAATTTTACTTTTCCTCTCAAGTTCCCACATCAAGTTCACATCCTTGCTTGTAAATAAAACATTATAGTCATGATTATCATACCACTGATTTTCAAACTGAAAGAGGCTGTTTTCAACCTAACTATGACAGTTAAATGAAAACCAATCGAATTGGATGGTAGTAATTCATCCGATTTGGATGGTTCGTTTTTTCGCTTTTTATTTTATGATAAACGTTAATTCACATTTCAATGAACTGCTCGTATTCGAAATCAAAAATATACTGCTAACATATAGGGGGAAATCATATGCAAGTACCTATCGGCGTATGGA
>NZ_JBFRDK010000263.1:0-7183 GCF_052113545.1 Paenibacillus sp. TAF43_2 | reverse complement strand
GTAATTGATGTCCGCTCGCCATACAGCAGCTGTAGTCTATGAATGACATTCATAATGCCTAAGCTGCTCGATTCGCCTTCCTGCAGCGGTTCTTTGTTTTGCAGCTTCTCCAGCACCTCAGGACTAAAGCCCGTACCATTGTCGCTGATCGATAACGTAAATCCATGCTCGGAGTCTATTTCCGCACATATTTTGATTTGGAAAAGCTGCCTCCTGTTTTTGAACCCATGAATGATGGAGTTTTCTACAAAAGGCTGAATGGTTAATGCAGCAATTGGATAATGCAAAATGTCATCGATTCCCTCATAGGTACATTGCAGCTTCTCAGGAAACCTAATCTTTTGAATCGTCATATAGTTTTCGATATGCATTAGTTCTTCCTTAAGTGTAATCGTGTCCCGATTGGCTTTCATAATAAATCGGAAATAATCAGCGAGATGCAGCGACATCTTTTTCACCGATTCCGTATCGCCTAATGCTGCTAAATTATAAATAATATTTAAGCTGTTCATATAAAAATGCGGATTAATTTGCGCTTGGAGCTGCTTAAGCTCTCCTTGCTTCACGCGGAGCTGCTCCTCGTAAACATCAATTTTCAAGGTTTTAATTTGTTCAGCCATGATGTTGAAGGTGTTTCCTAGAAACTCAAATTCAAGCGATTTGTTTTTCTTCAATCTGACATCCAGCATTCCTAAAGAGATTTTCTTCATTCCTAGAATAAGCTCATGCAGCGGCTTAAACAGCATGTTCCTCATAAAGAACAAATAAATAAGCAAAATAGCTAGAAACCCAATTGGAGCAAACAACGTCGCATTTCTAAAAAATAATAAATTACGCAGCAGCGTCCGCTCAGGTATAACGACTCGATAAGCGATATCCACCATTTCGCTCATTCTATTCATAACAAGATAGGTTTCGCCTGTATTTCGATCAGTCAGCGATTCATACGGTTTCTTCGATATTTTATAGCTGAGTTCCAGCGGCGCTAAGTTTTCCGTCAATGACTGAACAAGCTGATCGCCAGCGCGTAAATAAATGCCGTTATGACCGATATCCCCGTCACTCCATTGAATCGATAACATTCTGTTTATATCTTGTACTTTAATGATTGCGCCGACGTATAAATCATCTGACACCTTAATGAAATTGATCAAAAAAAACTTCCCTGGCATCCGCTCGTCTGCTCTGACCTCCCATAAATGTTGATCATTCATAAGCAGATTTTCTTCCTTTGTCATTGAATCCATATGCGTTTTTATTATTTTTTTTGTATCGTTATATACGCTTTTTGTTCCAAAAATAATATCTTTATCGTGATATAGAAATACAGCATCAATCAGATTATAGACACCAACGTCGCGATTTAGCTTCCCATCAATTCTAATTTTCGTTAACGTATAACCGTCACTATCCATTGGAAAGGACATTAGCAAACCTACGTCGGTATCAAGCACTGACATTTTATAAAGATAATCATTAATCTGCAATAGATTTTGATCCGTTTGCCCCACGTAAATATCGAGTGTGTTTCGATAGGTCTCAGATACTTTCTCTCGAACGATCTCACGTGAGTAACTGTTGTTAATAAGCATATAAATAACTACAGGCAGCATAACTGCCATAAACCCAATAATAAGACGAGTTCTAATCGATTTACCGAACCTCACGCTCCGCTTCCCCCTACTATCGATTGAATCATAATCATATTACCATTTAAAGCGTTTTCTTGAAATCTCTTAAAAGCGATATGCTGATCCTTTTTTCAAATCTATTTAAAGCATAAAAAAACGCATATAGGATTTTCACCCCACATGCGCCAACGTCATTTTTTTTAAATCTCGACTTTCTTTTTTAACAAATAAATCATTAGAAACAAGTAACCTAAAGTAAACGCTAAATCCAGTAAAAATGGTCCGAATAAAAAATCCACATTAAATGATGAACCAAAGGTTACTGATCCGCTATTCGATTGAGGTACATTGACTGAAACTATACCCATCATACCTTCTTTTTGGTCAAATAACTGATACGTTAACCAAGAAGCAATGCTTTGTACTCCAAAGAAAAAGACAATCCCGATCCATGTAGAATGTTTCACTCGGAAGCTGCGCGCCACTGTAATGGAACATAGAATCGAGAGCATAAAGGATGTGTACATCCAAATATAGCTTATTACCATTCCGAATACAGCGCCGTTCTCTAAAGAAACATGTTCTTTGAAATATTGAATATCCATATCCGAAAATGCAATGAAGATCGCGATATGAATAGCTGCTATAATCAAAACGAGCAGCATGATGATCCAGCCTAGAAGGATAGCAGCACCTATTCCATTGATTGGGTGCAGCGGCAGTAAGCGCCGGCTGTAGGATTTAATGTTTCGTTCAAACGTACGGCAGCAATGGATGAACAACAAGATAAAGACCATTACATAGCCGAAAATACTAAACGCTGTAATAAGACCTTCATCCCAGTTGCGCGTTAATCCCGTAATACTGAGCGCTGCTTCTAGTATGATAAAGATTGCAAGCGTGCTGAGGATACCATCGTTGCTTCGCTTCCAATCGTATTTCAACAGCTTAATCATTCCCCAAACACCGCCTTAAACATTTCATCAACGCTTTTACCGTGAGCCAGTCGTATATTTTCTACCTCATCCTGCAATACAATCTTACCCTCGCGTATGAAAACAACTTCATCAAAGATCCGCTCAATATCGCGTACAAGATGGGTTGAAATGATTAAGCTGCTTTCTTCGTTATAGTAGTTAACAATCGCATCCAATATTTTCGTTCTTGCTACTGGATCTACGCCTCCGATTGGCTCATCAAGCAAATACAGCCTCGCATTTCGTGATAATACGAGTGTAAGCTGAAGACGTTCATTCATCCCTTTAGATAACGCGCTTACCCGATCGCGTTTATTCAAATTCATGAAAGCAAGCATTTCATTTGCTTTCTTATGATCAAAATCGGCATAAAAATCCTTATAAAAATCTATTGCATCCTCTACGCGCATCCAGCTCTCTGTGAGCGGTTGATCCGGCATAAAAGATGTAATTGCTTTTGTCTCGTTGCTTACAAGATGCCCGTTAATCGTAACCGTGCCCGAAGCTGGATGAATGAGTCCTGCAGCTATTTTCATCAATGTGCTTTTGCCACTGCCATTGCTTCCTAACAGACCAACAATCTTGCCAGGTGCCAACGTGAGTGAGACTTGGTCCAGCGCCTTCTTGCCGGCGAATGACTTTGATACCTCTGTCAGCTTCAAAATGCTCTCCACAGTCCCATCACTCCTTTACTTTATCTTCTTCTTTTACCGCTTGTGAAACGATCGTTACGATATCGTTATTTGCAAAGCCCAGCTCCTGCATCCCTTGAATAAAGCGACCGAGCAAATCTCCTGCCATTTCTTTTTTGATATCCATTATTTTCGACTCCTCACTAGTGACATATCGGCCAAGCCCGCGCTTCGTTTCGACGATTTGTTCTCGCTCAAGCTCCTGAAAGGTTCGTTGTATCGTATTCGGGTTGATTTGCAGTTCTAACGCAAGTTCTCGTACCGCCGGTATTTTATCCCCAGCCTTCAACTTGCCAATGACAATTTCTTTCTTAATATAATTCATGATCTGCAAGTAGATTGGCAAATTATTATCAAATTCTATGCTCACAATATGTCCTTCTCCCCTCAACTGCCCACTCGAAAACGTTGCATGTTAGGCAATATCCCGTTTTTTAAACGTAACAAAGCTAATGACCAAAAACAAACACACATATGCTGCACACACAACACTCGGGAACAACATTCCGCCAGATGACGATTCATTACCTGTAAATAACGATAGATCTGTATTCATAAAGAGTAGATATTTGGAGAAATCGTAGCTTGATAATAACATTTTCATTAAGCCTTCCAATAAGACAGCAGTCATGCCTATTCCTATTGTCGCTCCAGATGATCTCGTTAAAATGCCGAACATAAACGTTAAAGTTACATAGATGGTTGTATAAACTGTTTGAAATAACATTGATTTCGCAACATCCAACCAGGAAACTTCCCCTGTCGCTTCAAATCCAAATGCGATTCCTCCTGCTGCAAGAGCAGCAGCTATTGTGAAAATAATGAGCGAACAAACAAACAATATAACGGCTGCATATTTTGATGCTAAAATTTTGCTTCTACCATGAGCTCGTATGAGCAAAAATTTAACGGTTCCTAATTGATGTTCCTTTGCGACGATACCAGCTGTGAAAATAATGGCTACAATCGTTACGATCTGTCCGACTCCATTTGCCATGATCGATCCAGCAAATTCTAGCATAGTTGGATATTGATCACCAGACATTTTCCAAATTAAATAAGTGAAACCTACAATCGTAAGGAGCATTACTGCGTATGCAATGAAGAAGCTTCGTTTCTTTGACATTTTCAACCATTCGTTTAATACTAGACCGTTAAAATTAAGCAATGCGACTACCCCCAGTCCATTTCAAAAACTCGTCTTCCAGTGATATCTTCGTTTCAGTGATTCGATAAATTTTAATATTGTCTTCCCCTAGCTTGCTTACTACCTGAGGAATAAGTTCATTCTGAAGAGCTAATACAAGCTCGCTGCTATCTTTTAAAAGTTGAATAACCTCAACCCCATCTATACTTGTAGAAACCCGGCTTGCTCGCTCAATATCATCTACACGAACAACAACGGATAGTTGCTTGGATTGCTCTTCCTTATCGCTTAGTGAACGATGAGTCACATATTTGCCTTCCTGAATAACAACGACTCTGCTGCACATGAGCTCCATTTCTGAGAGCAGATGACTCGATACAAGAATCGATATCCCTTCTTGAACAGCTATTCTTTGCAAATATTGTCTCATTTCACGAATCCCTGCTGGATCTAAGCCATTAGTTGGCTCATCCAGTATTAACAAAGATGGATTGTCTAACAGTGCTTGTGCAATGCCTAGACGCTGCCTCATTCCAAGAGAGTATGCTTTTACTTTCTTGTTCATTGCTGCCTCTAAACCTACCAGCTCCGTAACTGCTTTTATCCGTTCTTCCGTAATGCCTGATGACATTCTCTGATATTGCTTTAGATTATCATACCCTGTCATATATGGATAAAACTCAGGATTTTCTATAATAGCTCCGATATGCCTTATGGCACCTGTAAATTCATTACGTATGCTTTTTCCTTGAATAAGCACGTCACCCTCGGACATTTGAATCAAACCCACAATCATTCGGATTGTCGTTGTTTTACCTGCACCGTTTGGCCCAAGCAACCCTACGATTTCTCCCTTGTGAATATTAAATGACATTCGATCTACGATTGCTTTGCCTGCAATACGTTTGGTTACATTTTTTAAAGAAAGTACGGGGATTGCTCCCTTTATTTCAGAAGATGATTTCATCATTTCCTTACCTCCATCGTCTTAGTGTTCTAGTTAAATAGTACACTAGGTCTAATCAGATGTAAAGGGGCAATTTTCAGGTCGATTTTACCTATTATGAAACTAAAACACAAAAAAACTCTTAAGATCATAATGATCTTAAGAGTTTGTGTTAGAAAAGTTGGTGCCGATGAGAGGACTCGAACCTCCACGGTTTCCCTCACGATTTTGAGTCGCGCGCGTCTGCCATTCCGCCACATCGGCATTTCAGTAAAGATGGCGTGCCCTAAGAGATTCGAACTCCTGGCCTTTTGATTCGTAGTCAAACGCTCTATCCAGCTGAGCTAAGGGCACATATTTGTTGCAACGGGAATCGAACCCGCGACCCTCGCCTTGGCAAGGCGATGCTCTACCGCTGAGCCACTTCCGCATATAAATGGCTGGGGATTCAGGGATCGAACCTGAGAATGACGGAGTCAAAGTCCGTTGCCTTACCGCTTGGCTAATCCCCAACAAAATACGTGATGCTAATTTTTGAATTAATGGGGCGATCGAGGGGAATTGAACCCCCGAGTGTCGGATCCACAAACCGATGCGTTAACCACTTCGCCACGACCGCCATATTCAAATGTTTTATTGGCAGGGGCAGCAGGAATTGAACCCACACCAAAGGTTTTGGAGACCTTTGTTCTACCTTTAAACTATGCCCCTAAGGTAAAAAAATGGTGGAGGATGATGGATTCGAACCACCGAACTCAGAGAGAGCAGATTTACAGTCTGCCGTGTTTAGCCACTTCACTAATCCTCCATGTGGTGCCGTCGAGAGGACTTGAACCCCCAACCTACTGATTACAAGTCAGTTGCTCTACCAGTTGAGCTACAACGGCATATTCACTTGTGTTGCTTGTACTGCATCAATGGTGGCTCGGGACGGAATCGAACCGCCGACACGAGGATTTTCAGTCCTCTGCTCTACCGACTGAGCTACCGAGCCTGATGTTGTTTTTAAGTGGCGGAGCTGACKGGATTCGAACCCGCGGTCTCCTGCGTGACAGGCAGGCATGTTGGGCCACTACACCACAGCTCCACATCATGTTCTCGGAAAGTTCCGAAAGGTAAAGAATTTGGTTGCGGGGGCAGGATTTGAACCTGCGGCCTTCGGGTTATGAGCCCGACGAGCTACCGGGCTGCTCCACCCCGCGTCGTTATTATTTAATAAATGGTGGAGGATGACGGGATCGAACCGCCGACCCTCTGCTTGTAAGGCAGATGCTCTCCCAGCTGAGCTAATCCTCCATGTTGAGCGACCTTTATATCATATCATAGGTCTTTCTTTTTTGTCAATCTTTTTTATAGAAAAGTTGGTGACCCGTAGGGGACTCGAACCCCTGTTACCTCCGTGAAAGGGAGGTGTCTTAACCACTTGACCAACGGGCCTTGCTGGCAGAGAGGAAGGGATTCGAACCCTCGAGACCCGGTTAGAGCCTACACGATTTCCAATCGTGCTCCTTCGACCACTCGGACACCTCTCTACAATGGCTCCCCGAACAGGACTCGAACCTGTGACAACTCGATTAACAGTCGAGTGCTCTACCAACTGAGCTATCAGGGAATATTTAAGCATTCAAAGCAAATTGCGCCCTGAAAACTGGATACGAAAGATTAGGCTTGCTGAAGCCTTTATGCTGCTGTCTACCGGATGTATGGGTCACAGTAAACGTGTTTAGGATAAGCCCTCGACCGATTAGTATTCGTCAGCTACACACATTGCTGTGCTTCCACCCCGAACC
>NZ_JBFRDK010000262.1:0-6122 GCF_052113545.1 Paenibacillus sp. TAF43_2 | reverse complement strand
ATTACACTTAGCCCTGCAGCAAACATGCTCACACTCCATCTTTTTCTGTTTCTACGTATGGATCGCTTCCGCCCCTGCTCAATCCCACTTCGTATTGCTGCATCAAGCGCCAGCTCCGGCATCACAACAAGCTCCTGATTCACATGTTCCATGTCACTTCGCAGCGCCTGATTGGCTTGCCTGAACGGCGTCTCCTTGGCCTCGCCCATTTCGTATCTCCTCCTTCATATGTGCCATATCTGCTCTTAGTCCTTTTAATGCTTTGTTCAGCCACGTTCTAATAGTCCCATCAGGCTTCTCCAATAGCTCAGCAATTTCCGTAATCGTCATATCTCGATAATATTTGAGTGTTATCACCATACGATAGTTAACCGGAAGCAGCTGAATCTGCGCAGCCATATCAAGACGTGCTGCTGTCTCATCACACTCAACTGTCTTTTCCCTCAAATCATATTTCTCGGCTATCGAATCGGTAGGACGCTCCCTTGTTTGCTTCTTCTTAGCATCCATACACACACGGATCAAAATACGAATGGCCCACGTTGTAAAAAATTTCGGCTCCCTTAATCTGTGCTTTTTCGTCCATATCCGGCAAACCGTTTCTTGTATAGCCTCCAATGCATCCGACTCATTTCGCATATATGAATAAGCAATCCCATACATTTGATGCTTATCTAGATCAATACGCTGCAGCAGCGCCGTTTCATCGCCCCGTATAGCCGCTTGAGCCCACTCATCCTTATTCATGCCTCTTCCCTCCTGCCCAGGCTGCCTCTCATTTCTTATACATTATTAATCTTGTTTTGTATTAGACAGCCGAAGCATGGATACGGTTTTGTGTGACTCCAATTTATTTAATCGCAACAGTCAATTCGACAAAAGCGCCCTCTATTTTTAAATAAAAAAAAGAACGATCGGATAATCCGACCGTTCTTCTTCCATACTATTTATTAAGCTTCGAAAATGTTAAGTTCTGTCGTTTTGTCGAACAAGTGTACTTTGTTCATGTCAAGCGCAAGCTTAACAGTTGTGCCATCACGTAGTCCAGAGCGGCCGTCAACACGAGCGATAACTGTGTCAGTGCCGATACCGTTTAGGTACAAGTACATCTCGTGACCAAGGTTCTCAGCAACCTCAACATTTGCGTTCACGATTGTTTGTGGGGATGCTTCCAAGAATACTGGCTCTTCGTGAAGATCCTCTGGACGAATGCCAAGAATCACTTCTTTGCCGATGTAACCTTTCGAGCGAAGCGATGCTGCTTTGCCTTCTGGAACAACTACATCAACGCCGCTTGCTTTGAAGCGAAGCGCGCCGCCTTGCTCTGTAAGCGAACCGCTGATAAAGTTCATCGATGGAGCGCCGATAAAGCCAGCTACGAAGATGTTAACCGGGTGGTTATACAGTTCTTCTGGTGAAGCTGTTTGTTGAATGAAACCGTCTTTCATGACAACGATACGGTCACCCATTGTCATTGCCTCGATTTGGTCATGCGTTACATAGATAGTTGTTGTTTCAAGACGTTTTGTAAGCTTGCTGATTTCAGCGCGCATTTGTCCACGAAGTTTCGCGTCCAAGTTGGAAAGCGGCTCATCCATCAAGAATACTTGCGGCTCACGAACGATTGCGCGTCCTAGAGCGACACGTTGACGTTGACCACCGGAAAGCGCTTTTGGTTTACGGTCAAGCAAATGCTCGATATCTAGAATTTTAGCAGCTTCACGAACACGTTTGTCGATGTCTGCTTTTTTGAATTTACGAAGTTTAAGGCCGAAAGCCATGTTTTGGTAAACGTTCATGTGCGGGTACAACGCGTAGGATTGGAATACCATCGCGATGTCGCGGTCTTTAGGAGCAACATCGTTCACAAGGCGGTCGCCGATGAACAATTTGCCTTCGGAAATTTCTTCAAGGCCTGCAATCATACGAAGAGTTGTCGATTTACCGCAACCAGATGGTCCGACCAATACGAGAAACTCTTTGTCTTTAATATCTAAGTTAACGTCAGTAACCGATGCTTTGTCAGTACCCGGGTATTTTTTGTAAATGCCTTCTAAACGTACGCCTGCCATGATAATTTTCCCCCTAGAAAGAAATTTCGTTATGCCTATATCTTATCCCACTGGGGAGCTTGTGACTATGCACATACTTTACAAAAAAACTAATTTCTTTTCGTAACTTTGTACAATAGCAATATAATTTTGACTAGTACGGCATCCCTAAACTGACGAACATCTAAACCAGTCTCTTGTTTAAGCTTGTCTAAACGATATAATAATGTATTTCTATGAATGTATAATTTCTTCGCTGTCTCACTAACATTGCAATCAAGCGTAAAAAATGTTTCCAATGTACTCAGCATTTCTGATTCAACGAATAGATCCGCTCTTTTTAACGACTGCTCCAAATATCTCGCACGATGGACTTCAGGAATTGCATTCAACAAACGTTCCAACTGAAGCATCCACGGCAAATAAATATTTGTTCCTACATGGAATTTTCGGCCGAGATTAATCGTCTCCCGCAGCAGCATCGTCGTCTCAATCATACCTTTTGCTGGCGATGAAGGATGAGCTACTGCGATGTGGCATTCACCAATCCACTCACTGGCGAGCATCTCATGCAATCCAAGCCCAATCGAAGCTAGACTATCCTCAATCGTCTCTTCCTCCTGCTCATCGAAAGCATCGGAATCCTCATCTCTCAGCAAGGACATCGAACCCCATATGAGCCATTCCTGGCTTTTGAGCGGAATAAGCAAGACATCGTCGGACATAAATGAACGCAAAAGTTTTTCTAATTCAGAATAAGTTGCATGCTTCGTGCCTGACTGCTCTGTAACGAGTAAGAAAGGTATCATTTCATTAAATAAGCGACTGCCAACGGTTAAATGATCAGGTAAGGAATATGCGGGCTCATCCGATTCCAACTGCTTCTGAATCCAATCTCCAAGCTTAAGCGCTTGCCTCTCTGATTCAGAGAGCGCCGCATTTTTTTTCTCCATTAAATGTCCGCGGTTAAGCTGCAAAGTCCAGCTTATCAATTCCTTCTCTGTTGCCTGAAGCGATGGACAATCGATTTCTAATAAATCCACTTCATATTCCGCAGATGAAATGACAATCCACGTTTTTTCGTCTTTTTCTACGCGTTGGCCCTCTATAGGAGATGATCCTATATGATCGCCTAACCACACCACATCAGCATTGCTAATTAAATCGTTCCACTCCGCTATAGATTTCGAAACAGCATGTACCGGACAGTTCAAAATGTGCTTCAGCGGCTTCAACCAGTCTGTCGTGCTCATTTCTCTATCTCCAATCTCCACAAGCATTTGCGGCTGCGTGCTTCCTCCTATGGGAGGACACCTATTGCGATTAGCAGCTCTTTATAAGCGGATTAATAAGTAAAAAAGTTTATTCGCACCTTAATGTGGAATAACGCTTTTTCCCGTCATTGTACCACAAGAGCTTGCTTAATTCAGCCTATTACCAGTAAAAGAATGATTGACAAGAGCGCGAATAACGCAGCAATTAAATATAGAAACGAAACCGTTTGGACCTGGCTCAGTCCCCATTTCATCAAAAGATGATGCGTATGCAGCTTGTCCGCATGATGCAAGCCTTTACCGCTTATAAGCCTGCGCAGCATGACATAAGCCGTGTCAAATATAGGCAATCCAAGCGCCAATAATGGAACTAGCAAGGTAATGAATGTTGCTTTCTTAAACGCTCCATCAACAGCAATTACAGCAAGAGTAAAGCCTAGGAAGGTCGCTCCTGCGTCACCCATAAATATTCTTGCTGGATAAAAATTATGAACCAAAAACCCAAAGCATGCTCCGGCTACAATAATGGCAAGAATAGCGGTGCTTGGCTGTCCTTTAACGAGCGCCACCGTCAATAGCGTAAGTGCTGACAGCGTGCATACCCCTGAAGCCAACCCATCTACGCCATCAATAAAGTTGATCATATTGATTAGCGCGAAAACCCATAGCATCGTTGTCAGCCACGATACCCAATCGGGAAATGAAATAAACAAATGTGTAAACGGATTGGTGATGCCCGCAATTTTGATGTGAAATAAGCTTGGGATTGACGCAGCACCCATATAGAGAATGACACGCGGCCATATCGGAAAATCTTTCCCTTTTGCCTTTGACGCATCATCAAGAAGTCCAATAATTACGAGCACGGTTCCACCCGTAACTATGGTCCAAGTGAGCGGAGTGAACCCGATAAAAATAAACATCGTAACGATGCAGCCAACAAAAATAGCCGCGCCACCCATGAGAGGGATCGGCTTGTTATGTATTTTTCTCTGATTAGGACGATCGACAAAACCAAGTCGCAGCGCAAATACACGAAGCGGTGGTACGCTTGCAAATACGATCGCGAAGCTAATTAAAACCGCTAATCCGTATACCATTGCAACTACCCCTTTTTCTATTTCATTCCTATATGTATACATTGTTCCCTTATATCGATAAAATACAAGAAACAAATCAAACCTGTTTGACCAAATAACATCTGCCATGGTACTATCTATTCAAAGTTTACTTATCGGATTAATGTAATTTTATTTCCTACTATTCATTTGAAAAAGAGGAGTGCACCCATGTCCAAGATTGTAATTATTTCAGGCAGTCCAAATGCTTCATCCCGTTTAAATGGCATAACACAGTACGTGGAGCAACAATTGATAACAAAAAATCTTTCGGTTGATACCATAACCGTGGTTTCTTTGCCAGCCGAAGATCTAATTCACGCTCGTTTTGGCAGCCCTGCTATTATAGAAGCCAATCAGCTTGTCGAGAATGCGGATGCTGTTATTATTGCAAGCCCAGTTTATAAAGCATCTTATACAGGCGTTCTAAAAACGTTTCTAGATCTACTGCCGCAGAAAGGACTTGATGGTAAAATCATTGCTCCTCTGTTTATCGGCGGCACCATCGCTCACCTACTCTCTATTGACTATTCCCTCAAGCCGGTACTCGCATCCATGGGCGCGAAATTATATGTAAGCGGAGTGTACGCCGTTGATTCCCAAATCGAGCGTTCACAAGAGCCAAATGAAGCTCCAGTATTTGAATTAAATGATGAACTTAAACTTCGTCTAAACGAAACGGTAAACGAGCTTGCTTATGAATTGAATCTACGGAGTAAAAACTAAGATTCATTCATTATCTAGTTTTAACTATGCAAAAAAAGAGTTTGCCCATCATTAAGATGAGCAAACTCTTTTTTATTTCCATTATAATCAAACAAAAAAACCGTAGATCTTAGGATCTACGGTTGTATAGGTGTGTTTAGAAAAAATGGTGAGCCATGTAGGATTCGAACCTACGACACCCTGATTAAAAGTCAGGTGCTCTACCAACTGAGCTAATGGCTCTTGCTGTAAAAGAAATGGTGGAGGATGATGGATTCGAACCACCGAACTCAGAGAGAGCAGATTTACAGTCTGCCGTGTTTAGCCACTTCACTAATCCTCCATACTATTACTTATTTCTCGTCGCAACGAAAAATAAAGTGGTGGCTCGGGACGGAATCGAACCGCCGACACGAGGATTTTCAGTCCTCTGCTCTACCGACTGAGCTACCGAGCCTTACTTTAAAGAAAAATGGCGGAGCTGACGGGATTCGAACCCGCGGTCTCCTGCGTGACAGGCAGGCATGTTGGGCCACTACACCACAGCTCCAAGTGGATCCGGTCATAAAACCGAATAAGTACATATGGTGGAGGATGACGGGATCGAACCGCCGACCCTCTGCTTGTAAGGCAGATGCTCTCCCAGCTGAGCTAATCCTCCAAATGTTACGATAAAAAAGGTAATGGTAGCGGCGAAGGGGATCGAACCCCCGACCTCACGGGTATGAACCGTACGCTCTAGCCAGCTGAGCTACACCGCCACGCTTGTCCCCCGAATAGTTGTCGATTGCAGCGTTCGGGGACGCTTGCAAAGTCAGAACATTACGCCCTGAAAACTGGATACGAAAGATTAGGCTTGCTGAAGCCTTTATGCTGCTGTCTACTGGATGTATGGGTCACAGTAAACGTGTTTAGGATAAGCCCTCGACCGATTAGTATTCGTCAGCTACACACATTGCTGTGCTTCCACCCCG
>NZ_JBFRDK010000261.1:0-6190 GCF_052113545.1 Paenibacillus sp. TAF43_2 | reverse complement strand
ATGCTGATTACATTGCTGCTAGATATGCATCTAGCCATGATCAGCTCCATAATATTTGCAATAATGGGCAGTATTATATTGAACACGAGCCAGCATCAAATTTTTGATTTCCAGTACGGCTTTGTCATTATTGTCGTTTCGTTTGCTGCCATCTTCTCGATTCATAGAGCGAGTCAGCGATCAACAATATTGAAGGCCGGAATAATGGTGAGCTTATTCGGCTCCTTGTCTGTTTTATCCATTTTACTGCTGTCTGAACAGCTGGAACGGGCTCATTTCATCTATTCTGTTGCTTTTGCGTTTGCTAGCGGTTTGATTACTGCGGTGCTTGTCATTGGACTGATGCCGTTCTTTGAAGTTACATTCGGCATTTTATCTGCGCTTAAGCTTGTAGAGCTTTCGAATCCCAATCACCCGCTGCTTCGCAAGCTGTTGACTGAAACGCCGGGAACCTATCACCATAGCGTAATGGTGGGCAATTTGTCAGAAGCGGCAGCAGAAGCAATTGGGGCAGACGGCTTATTATGCCGGGTTGGTTCGTTTTACCACGATATTGGAAAGACGAAGCGGCCGAATTATTTTATCGAAAACCAATCCAATATTGAAAATCCGCATGATACGATTGATCCTAAGTTAAGCAAATCAATCATTGTTGCTCATGCGAGAGACGGCGTCGATATGCTTAAAGGGCACAATATCCCTAAGCCGATTCGCGATATTGCAGAGCAGCACCATGGAACAACATCGCTGAAATTCTTTTATTACAAAGCGATAAAACAAGCGGAAGAACAAGGTGTCGAACCTGCGTTTACGGAAGATGATTTTAGGTATCCTGGTCCGAAGGCACAGTCAAAGGAAGCGGCTGTTGTTGGCATTGCTGATTGCGTGGAAGCAGCGGTTCGCAGCCTTCGCAACCCGACAGTAGAGCAGGTAGAAGCAATGATTAACAAAATTATTAAAAGCAGGCTGGATGACAATCAATACAATGAATGTGATTTAACGTTGAAGGAGCTGGACAAAATTGCGCATTCACTTAAGGAAAGCGTAATTGGCATCTTCCATTCACGTATTGAATATCCGGATGATGTGAAAACAAAGGAGCGTTTGTCATGAGCTTGCAACTCGGTTGGAGCAATGAGCAGGAAAAGCTGGAAATACCCGAGGATTGGATTACAAAAATAGAGCAGTTGCTGCAATTGGCTGGTGAAGCGGAAGGCATTTCCGATGGTGAGGTATCTTTAACATTCACAAACGATGAGGAAATTCATCAGCTGAATCGTGAATATCGCGGAATTGATCGTCCAACCGATGTATTGTCATTCGCTATGCAAGAAGACGGCGTAGATGAGCTCGATATTATTTTTGAAGTGGACAGCGAGGATGAGAAGGACCCGATCTCAGGCATGCTTGGCGATATTATAATAAGCGTGGATACGGCTCTTGCTCAAAGCGAGGAGTACGGTCATTCCTTGGAACGTGAAATCGGCTTTTTGTTTGTTCATGGGTTTTTGCATTTGATCGGTTACGATCATCAGGATGATGAAACAGAAGCCGAAATGACCGCTAAGCAAGAAGCGATTTTGCAGCAGGCTGGCTTAACTCGTTAATGCGAAAAGTTATATCTAGTTTCGCAGTTGCAATATCCGGCATAGGTTTTGCTCTTCGGACTCAAAGTCATATGCGGTTTCACGCGATTGCCGCCGCTGTGGTGTGCTGTTTAGGATTTATGCTATCACTTAAGCCGCTTGAATGGGCGATTATTTTAATGGCGATCGCCCTCGTGATAAGTGCTGAAATGATAAATACGGCAATTGAACAGGCGGTTGATCTAGCAAGCCCCAATATTCATCCAGTAGCTAAAGCTGCTAAGGATGTTGCTGCTGGGGCGGTGTTAGTTGCTGCTGCAATTTCTGCAATTATAGGGCTGCTCATCCTTGGGCCGCCCTTATGGCATTTAATAATGGATTAAAAAACGGGGAATGGCGGGATATTTATGGTGGTTTTTGAAGGTTTGTCGGAGTCTTACACTTCGCTAATGAATGCGGCTAAGGAAGCGATGTCAAGAGCATACGTTCCTTATTCAAATTTCCAGGTTGGAGCAGCACTGCTTGACGATGAGGGCCAAGTCCATTATGGTTGCAACATAGAGAACGCAGCTTACAGTCCAACAAACTGTGCGGAGCGTACCGCATTATATCGCGCAGTAGCGGATGGTAAGCGACCAGGACAATTCCAAGCAATAGCTGTTATTGGCGATACGGATACTCCAATCGCGCCATGCGGCGTTTGCCGCCAAGTTCTAGTTGAGCTATGTCCGCCAGAAATGCCTGTCATTATGGGGAATTTAAAAGGTCAATGGACGATCTCAACCGTTTCAGGCATATTGCCGGGTGCCTTCACGCCGGCTTCATTAGATAATAGGGAGCGTTAAACAAGAATATGAATCAAAAAACATCAAATGAACGCAGCAACAAAAAATTTCGGTCCGGTTTTGTAGCAATAATCGGCAGACCAAATGTTGGTAAATCAACGCTGATGAACCATCTTATCGGTCAAAAAATTGCGATTATGTCAGATAAGCCGCAAACGACACGGAATAAAATTCATGGTGTTTATACGACAAATGACACACAAATCGTGTTTCTTGATACACCTGGTATTCATAAACCACAATCCAAGCTTGGAAATTATATGATGCAAACCGCGGAAAGCGCGCTTCGTGAAGTGGAAGCAGCGCTCTTTCTGATCGATGCTTCAGAGGGACTTGGCGGCGGTGACCGTTTTATTATTGAACAGCTGAAAAAAGTGAAAACACCTGTTTTCCTAGTAATGAACAAAATCGATAAAGTAGAGCCTGAACAGCTTCTGCCGATGATTACACAATATAATGCATTGCATGAATTTGCGGAAATTATTCCAATTTCAGCGCTTAAGGGCAATAATGTGGAAACCTTGCTTGAACAGCTGACTCGTTATTTGCCAGAAGGACCACAGTATTATCCAGCTGATCAAATAACTGATCACCCTGAGCAATTTGTTTGTTCGGAGCTTATTCGCGAGAAAATATTGCATATGACGCGTGAGGAAATTCCGCATTCAATCGCAGTAACAATTGAAGATATGCGTGTAAAGGAAAATGGAGTCGTGTATATCGGCGCTGTTATTTTTGTAGAGCGTGATTCTCAGAAGGGGATCATCATTGGCAAAAAAGGCGATTTGCTGAAGGAAGTTGGCAAACAAGCGCGAAAAGATATCGAAGCGCTCCTTGGCTCACGCATCTTTCTCGAGCTGTGGGTAAAAGTGAAGAAGGATTGGCGCAATCAGGAGCGTGTGCTGAAGGATCTTGGTTACCGGAACGAATAAGCATAATTGACGTATTTTGTTAAGGATAGACATGAGCGGTTTATCGCATCCTATTAACGTCTGAAGCAGCATTTCAGGGGACGGAAAGGGATGAATACGTATGCGGAATTTTTCGTGGAAGTATTTTACGTTGACCGGGGATGTCGAGTCTTTCATGTTATACAAGGAAATAAACCAATACGGAGCAGAGGGCAGCTCCGATGCGTTAGTAGGAAATCAGGATGAGCTTGCCGAGCTGGACCTCGAGGACACATCTGTCTAACGTATCAATGGCATTATTTGAATCGGTTGATCAAGTATTGAAGGTTTTTTGTTTCTAACAGCTAAACGTATGTTTGCCGCCATGGGACGGTAAACATACGTTTCTGCTTTCAGGGGAGAGTTTGCATTATGTTGTATCGTGTCGAGGGAATTGTACTGCGAAGCATGGATTACGGGGAAGGCAATAAAATTGTTACACTGCTGACGAAGACAAATGGAAAAGCGGGTGTACTTATACGCGGAGCGAAAAAGGTGAAAAGCAAACATTCTTCGCTCGCGCAGCCGTTTACATATGGAGAGTTTGTTTATTTCCGAAGCAGCGGGCTTGGCACGCTTAATCATGGTGAGATTATTGAATCTCACCATGTTTTGCGTGAGAAGCTTGATTTAGCTGCTTATTCCTCTTACGTAGCAGAATTGACGGATCGTTCCATACAGGACGACGAGGCAACGGGCTTTCATTTTGAGCAGCTAAAAGCATGTCTTTCAGCACTTCAAGAAGGCAAAGACCCGCAAATCGTTTCTCATCTTTATGAAATGCGCATTTTGGACTTGTCTGGTTATGCTCCTGCACTTGATGAGTGTGTAAGCTGCGGAAATGTTGTTGGTCCTTTTAAACTTTCTCCCTATGCGGGTGGAATATTATGCTCACGATGTACCGGCAAAGATCCTCATGCGGTTTCGCTAGGGGAGGGTGCTTATAAGCTGCTTCGTTTGTTCCGCAGGATGGATATGAGAAGACTTGGTTCAATTCAAGTGAAGCCTGAGACAAAAGCAGAGCTTAAAATTGCTATGCGTAAGCTGTTAGATACTCATTTAGGAATGCAGTTGAAATCGCGTAATTTTCTTGACCAGCTCGATAAATTGATGTAAAGAAATTCATTTCTTGAAATGGGTGCTTTTGGTTTGTTATCGGTCTCAAGACGGAGGGGAGGCTCATTCCTCTGCATGATTTCATCATCTAAGAAATTGATTTATGATAGATGAGGTTGTTTGAGATTCATAGTAATTGGAGGGGTTGACCTGATGTCTACAGGACAAAATAGACTGGGCTTTGTCGTGGCCGGACTTTTGCTTGGTATACTGGTCGCATCAATCGATAATACGATTGTATCGACCGCAATGGCAACGATTGTATCCGATCTTGGCGGCTTGGACAAATATGTGTGGGTTACATCTGCATATTTGGTAACAGAGATGGCAGGCATGCCGATTTTCGGGAAATTGTCTGACATGTATGGGAGAAAACGTTTTTTCGTTTTAGGTATCTCTTTATTTTTAATCGGCTCTGTTCTTTGCGGAACGGCTGAATCGATTACGCAGCTGACTATTTACCGTGCTATTCAAGGTATTGGCGGCGGTGCGATGATGCCAATTGCCTTTGCAATCGTATTTGACATTTTTCCAGCAGAGAAACGCGGTAAAATGGGTGGATTGTTCGGTGCTGTATTTGGTACCTCAAGCTTGTTTGGACCGCTTGCAGGCGCATACTTAACGGAATATATCAATTGGCGCTGGATCTTTTACATCAATGTACCCATTGGTCTTGTGGCACTTGCTTTTATCGTTATTTATTACAAAGAGTCGCTTTCTCATTCCAAGCAAAAGATCGACTGGTGGGGAGCAACGACACTTGTGGGCTCTATCGTCTGTCTCATGTTTGCACTCGAGCTCGGTGGAACTGAGTTTGCTTGGGATTCAGCGCAAATTATTGGTTTATTTGCTGGCTTTGCCGTTTTACTCGGCATATTTCTTTTTGTGGAAACGAAGGCAGCAGAACCAATTATTTCGTTTAATATGTTCAAACAAAGACTGTTTGCAGCAAGTACGGGAGCAGGCTTATTCTACGGAGCGGCGTTTATTACAGCAGCTTTATATATCCCGATGTTTGTCCAAGGCGTATTCGGCGGAACAGCGGTTAGTGCAGGTTTAACTTTGCTGCCTATGACCTTGGGATCAGTTATTGCGGCGCAGCTCGGTGGTTTATTAGTCAACAAAATGTCCTACCGCAGCGTCATGATGATTTCAGCTGTTATATTTATTACAGGTATTTTCTTGCTATCCACCATTACGCCGGAAACTACAAGGTTTATGTTGTCCGTGTATATGTTCTTAACTGGATTTGGTATCGGCTTTTCATTCTCTGTGCTTGGAATGTCCTCCATTCATGGATTCGATATGCGGCAAAGAGGAAGCGCCACATCTACGATGTCCTTCATTCGTTCATTAGGCATGACAGTAGGGATTACGGTATTCGGCATTATTCAGCGCAACCACTTTACTAAGGGTATGACAGATGCTTTCGCAGGTGGAGAAGGAGCGGCTCCGATGACGGAAAATGCACGTGAGCTGTTATCACCGGAGAAGCGTGCGGAAATACCGGCTCCAGTCATGGAGAAGATTGTTGCCGCTTTGTCAGATTCAGTATCAACCACGTTTGTTTGGTCTATTGTTCCCGCAGGCTTAGCATTAGTTTGTGTTTTGATGATGGGGAATACGGGTATGAAAGATATTATCGGCAAACATGATGGAAAAACGGCTAATACAGATGAGATTCGTGCACATT